>JAEDIN010000099.1 GCA_016292445.1 Oscillospiraceae bacterium
AGCTGCTTCTTCTGCGACTGCGTGAAGGACGGCTTCTGCGAGCTGCAGAGCAAGGCTCTTGAGTTCGGCGTCGATGTGCTGCCCTTCGAGCCTCAGGAGCACGATTTCGGCATTGACGATTCGACCGGCTCCGTTATCCGCAACATGGATAAGTGCATTAAGTGCCGCCGCTGCGTTGATATCTGCAAGGCACAGGGCGTCGGCATCCTCGGCGTGGTCAGAACCGACAAGGGCACTACCGTTGGCGCTAAGAACGGCCTCAAAACAGACGGCTGCATCCGCTGCGGCCGCTGCGTCGAGGTCTGCCCGACCGGTGCACTGTTCATGCAAGAGCACAAGGACGAGGTCGTGTACTTCGCCCACCGGTACAACACGGAGACCGCCGCTGTCGTCTGCTCCTGCGTGATGGATGAGCTTCAGAAGCTCTACAAGGAGTCGTTTGACTATGAGCAGCTCATCGCCGCGGTCAAAAAGCTCGGCGTCGACCATGTGTACTCGCCGGCCTACGCTCAGGCGCAGTCAAAGAAGCAGGAAATCGAGCTTCTCGACAAGATGCTCGGCAAAAAGCCCATGCTTTTGACCGGCGACTATGCGGCAAAGAACTATCTGCGCGCTAACTTCCCCGAGCTGGAGGAGAACTTTGCTTTCTACGATTCCATGACCAAGTGCTTCGGCGATTATATGCACGAAAACCACCCCGGCGTCAAGCTCATCGAGATAAGCAGCTGCAACGCAGCAGGCGCAGAGATTCACGAAACCGGCTGCGCAGACTATTTTATCAATGCCCGTGAGCTGTACCGCATTTTCATCCGCACCGGCGGTCGTCCGGCGGTTAAAAAGCCTCTTGCAGCGGAGAAAATTGCCGATTACGAAAAGTCGGATAAGTATTCCGAGCTCGTTTCCGCCGGCGGCTGGTATATAAACAAGCCCGTCGAGGAGCTTAGCTTCACCGAAAACGGCAAGGAGTATAAAGCGCTTCTGTGCCACAACCTCAGCCAGGTCAAGGCTGCGGTCGCAAAACTCGACAAGTACGATGTCATTAAGATAATGGCATAAATAAAACTCACGCTCCGAGCTGGGCAGCCTAAAGCGAAGGCTATGGCCGCTCAGCCGGGGTGCAGCCGGAAACAGCTGCGCCTTCCATTTTGAAAAGGAGTAAGCTATGAAAGAAAACAAAATCAAGTGCCTTATTATTATGGCGCTTTGCTGCGACCTTGGGCTTTTTTCAAAAAGGCTCATTGCACCCGCGGCTAATGTCCTTACGGATGCTCTGCATATCCCCGGCGGTATCGGCACATCATTTTCTCTCATGTTTCTGGTCGTTGCGGTCGGAATCATACCGAGATTTTGGTGCGGTACGATCATGGGTGCCGTGCAGAGCTTAATTGCGCTTTCCCTGGGTATGGTAGGCAGCATGGGAGCACTCTCCCCTATCGGCTACATTGTCCCCGGCTTCGTCATCGACTGCGTTATGTGGGCGACAAAACGCTTGGAGCTGAAGACCGATTACGGCGCAGTGCTTGCAAATATGCTCGCTGCCGCTTCCGCAAGTCTGACGGCAAATCTGATAGTGTTCCGCCTGAGTGGAATTGTTCTTGCGCTGTATGTCGCGGTCGCGTTGACGAGCGGAGCCGTCTGCGGCGTTTTGGGCAGCCAGATCATTTCAAGACTTAATAAAACCAAACTCACGGAAATCGGAAAGGACAAGAAAAATGAAAAAGAGTACGGTAATTATTGCATCGATAATCACTGCCCTGCTGGCGTTAACGGCGGCGCTGGCGATAGCGCATTCTGCCACCAGGACTGAGGTTCCGGAGGGTTCGCTGCTTGTAAGCTGCGGCGGCAAAGACAGCTATGTTGCTTTTAAGGATATCCCCCTTACGAGTGTGCAGGGCACGGTCGTTAACGGCAAGGGCGAGGTCAGCAAAATCGACACGAAGGGCGCAGCCGTCGCCGATGTGCTCAAGCAGGCAGGTCTTGTCCCCCGGAATGCGCAGACCCTTAAGGTCACGGCAGCCGACGAGTATTCCGCCGAGCTTTCCGGTGCGGAGATAAACGAAACGGGCAAGGCGTATCTTATCGGTGCCGACGCCGGCATGAAGCTTGTTGTTTTCGGTGACGATAACGCAAAACGCAATGTCCGCGATGTCGTAAAATTTGAGATTATCGAGAAGTGAAGTCAATGCAAAAATCAACAGACAGCTTTTCCGCCGTCATCCTGGCGGGTGGAAAAAGCCTGCGTATGGGTAAAAACAAGTCGGAGCTTGAGCTTTGCGGAATGAGCTTTGCGGAATATCAGGTGCAAAAGCTCCGCAGGCTGGGCTTCCGTGACATTATGCTCAGCGGCTATGATAAGCCGGTAGACGGTGCGCGCAATGTGCCGGATATATTTCTCCGTCAAGGGCCGCTCGGCGGCATTTACGCCGGACTGTGCGCCGCGGAAAACGAAAACTGCTTTTTCATCAGCGTGGACACGCCCCTGTGCCCCGAGGATGCGATAAGAGCCCTGCTCAGCACTCACACGCAGAGCGGAAATCCCATCACCGTTTTGGTGCACGCAGACCAGCTTGAGCCGCTCATCGGCGTGTACAGCCGCAGTCTGTGCCCCTTGGCGGAGGATATTCTGAAAACGAACAGAACCTCGGTCATGCGCCTTTTTGACGCCGGAGCGTATACGCTGTGTCCCTATACCGGCGATATGTCGCTTATTGAAAGCTGCAACACACCCGAAGAATATAAAAAGCTCATAGCAACCTTCGCCAATCTGCCGCACGATTGTGTATAGCAAAAAGCCGTTATAACGA
>JAEDIN010000100.1 GCA_016292445.1 Oscillospiraceae bacterium
TATAGGCCAAGCTCGTCCTGAGTGGTTTTCTTGGGGTCAAATTCACCGACTATCTCGCCCTCGTACATGACGAGAATGCGGTCGGGAACATCCATGACCTCGTCAAGCTCAAGCGATATGAGCAGGCAGGCCTTGCCTGCGTCACGCTGAGCGATAAGCTGCTTGTGTATGTATTCGATAGCACCGACATCGAGACCTCTTGTAGGCTGAACGGCAACGAGAAGATCGGGATTTTTGTCGATCTCCCTGGCGATTATCGCCTTTTGCTGGTTGCCGCCGGACATACTGCGTGCCGAGGTCACGGCACCCTGACCGGAGCGGATATCGTACAATCCTATAAGCTTATCGGCATAATCACGAATGGATTTACGCTTAAGGAAGCCTGCTTTATTCGTGAATTCATCGCCGAAGTAGGTCTGAAGTATCAGATTGTATTCAAGCGAGTAGTCGAGAACAAGACCGTGCTTGTGGCGATCCTCGGGAATGTGGCTCATGCCGGAGGTGCTTCTCTTGCGTATGGAGGCACCCGTAATATCAACGCCGTTGAGCTTGACGGAACCCGATTTAGCGGGTTCAAGGCCGGTTATGCCGTAGACGAGCTCAGTCTGCCCGTTGCCGTCGATGCCTGCGATACAGACGATCTCACCGGCACGGACATTAAACGACACATTCTTTACGGCATCATTCTTGTGCAGTCTTGATGCGACTGTCAAACCGTCTACCTCGAGAACAACATCGCCCGGAACAGCCGGCTTTTTCTCAACATGGAAGTTGACATTGCGGCCAACCATCATGGAGGAGAGCTCCTCGGCAGAGGTGTTTTTTGTCTCGACAGTTCCTATACATTTGCCCTTGCGCAGTACGGTGCAGCGGTCGGCGACGGCCATTATTTCGTTGAGCTTGTGGGAGATAAACAGGATGCTCTTACCCTCGGCGGCAAGATTTCTCATGATCTGCATGAGATCCTCGATCTCCTGCGGAGTCAGAACCGCAGTAGGCTCGTCGAAAATGAGTATCTCATTATCGCGGTAGAGCATTTTGAGTATCTCGGTGCGCTGCTGCATACCGACGGTGATATCCTCAATGATGGCGTCGGGCTCGACATGCAGCCCGTACTTTTCGCTCAGCTCAAGAATTCTTTTGCGGGCATCATCCTTATTGAGAACGCCGAATTTGCTTGTCGGCTCAACACCGAGAATGATGTTGTCAAGCACGGAAAAGCATTCGACCAGCTTAAAATGCTGATGAACCATTCCGATACCGAGATCATTCGCGTCATTGGGGTCATTTATCTTAACCTCAACACCGTCTTTTTTTATCGTTCCTCGCTCCGGCTGATAAAGACCGAAAAGAACGCTCATAAGCGTAGACTTTCCGGCTCCGTTTTCACCGAGCAGGGCGTGAATCTCACCTTTTTTCAGCTGTAGGGTAATATTGTCGTTTGCTACTATACCGGGAAAAATCTTTGTGATGTTCAGCATTTCTATTGCGTACTGCTCATCCAAAATTATCAGCCTCCCCCTGTGTGTGATAAGCACATCATACTATACAAACACGACAATTTCAAATAAAATTGCGAAAAACCGGAGAATTATTAGAATTTGGCAGTAACAAGCCGCAAAATTGCTCGGAAAACGAAAAAAGACAGGCATTTGCCTGTCTTTTTCCATTAAATATTTGCTTAAATTACATGACGGAACCCTGGTCGTTAACGACAGTGTGACCTGCGTCAACTGCGGGCATTGCTGAGATGTCGTTGGAGACGGTAATGTCGCCCTTGAACATGGAAGCAACAAGTGCCTTGTAGTCGTCCTGAGTGAACTTGCCGTCTGCCCACTGAGTGCTCTCCATGGGGATCTGGACATAGTTCTCGGTGGGATTTTCGCCAACGAGGCCGAGAGTCTCGATCTTACCGCCGTAGTTGTCCCAGTTGCCTGCTAAAACTTCGGCGAGCATGGTGTTAACGGTTGCTGCAAGACCCTTCATTGCGGAGGTAACGGTCATGCCTTCGCCGTAGCCGCCGTCGATGATACCGGACTGGTCAGTATCAACGCCGATGACCTTGCCGCCGACCTTTGCTGCTGCCTCTGCTGCGGAGGTGAAGATGCCGCCGCCGCAAGCGAAGACGACCTGAGTGCCTGCGGAGTACCAGGTATCCATCTTTGCGGTGATGTCAGCGTTGCCGTTGAACAGGCCACCGTAAACATAGTTGATCTCGATCTTGGTGTCGGTCTCAACAGCTGCTGCGTTTGCGCCCTGGACGAAGCCGAAGCCGTAACGGATAACTGCGGGAACTGCCATACCGCCGAGGAAGCCGAGCTTGGTGTAGCCGAGCTTAACTGCTGCGTAGCCTGCCATGTAGCCGCAAAGCTCTTCCTGATATACTGCGCAGTAAACATTCTTGTTGATGTGCTCGGGGTTGTTTGCATCGATCAGGTCGGTGCGAGCGCCGGTGTCGTCGTGATTGTAGAATGCGTCGTACAGGTCGTACTCGGAAACGTCGAGGCCGATGAACTTAACATCCTTGTAGGTGTCCTGGCAAACTGCGATGGTGCCTGCAAATGCGAAGCCGGGCATTACGAGGACATTGTAGCCGTCTGCAACTGCCTGGTCAACCATCTCGATACGAGCTGCGGTGCTGTCTGCGGTGGGCTTGTAGTACTTGAAGTCCACGGAGTTGGCGTCGCAGTATGCCTTGCAAGCTTCATAGGTGGTCTGGTTGAAGGACTGGTCGGTGATATCGCCGTAGTCGGTGATCATTGCGACTTTATAAGCGACATCGTTGTCCTTGTC
>JAEDIN010000101.1 GCA_016292445.1 Oscillospiraceae bacterium
AAGGCGATAAACTCCGTTGAGGCGTTTCGCTACGCGCTCACAGACGATGAGCTGTGCCTTTTCGATGAGCGCATACCGAGCTTCACAGACCTCAAAACAGACTCGGAGTGCTTCCATATAGTAACCATGCCCTGCGAGGGCGATATGGCGAGCTTCTGCCGCGAGGCTAAAAGCCGAAGCAAGGCGCAGACGAGCTTTCTGTCGGCAGAAAAGGAGGGGGCAGACCTCATCTACATATCCTGCCTGCCGTGGGTGGAGCTTACAGCCCTCACAAACGAGCACGACTTTGACCCGAATGACGCAATCCCGCGCATAGCGTGGGGAAAATATCATGAGCGTGACGGCAGAAAAATCCTCGGCCTGTCGATGGAACTAAACCATCGCTTCACCGACGGAGTGCATATAGGAATCTTTGCCGACACTTTGCAAAATTTAATTAAAGACTTGTAAAAAAACAGGCAATGCAAAACGCATCACCTGTTTTTGTGCAGTATGGGCGGAAAAGAGCCGCTTGAAACCGGCAGGTTTTCCGCTCCGGTCAGCTCGGCTTGGCTTATGCTTCGCCGCGCTCCCTGAGCGCTTCCTTGCGGGAGAGATTTACGCGGCCTCTGTCGTCGATCTCGGTGACCTTGACCCAAGTCATGTCACCGATGTTGAGAACGTCCTCGACCTTCTCGGTGCGCTTGAACTCAAGATCCTTGATGTGGCACATACCGTCCTTGCCCGGAGCAAGCTCGATGAATGCGCCGATGGGGATGATGCGCACGACCTTGCCGTAGTACAGTGCGCCGACCTCAGGCTCGAAAACGATGTTCTCGATGGTGGTGCGTGCTGCACGGCAGGCCTCGATATCCTCGGAGGCGATGAAGATGCTGCCGTCGTCGTCGATGTCGATCTTGCAGCCGGTGTCGGCTGTGATCTTCTGAATGACCTTGCCGCCGGAGCCGATGACCTCACGGATCTTGTCGGGATTGATCTTCATCTGAATCATCTTGGGAGCGGTCTTTGCAAGCTCCTTGCGCGGTTCGGGAATAGCCTTGAGCATGATCTCGTCGAGGATCTGGAAGCGAGCCTCACGGGTGATTTTGAATGCTTCCTTGACTATCTCGTGCTTGAGACCGTCGTTTTTAAGGTCCATCTGAATTGCGGTGATGCCGTCTTTTGTGCCGGCGACCTTGAAGTCCATCTCGCCGTGGAAGTCCTCAACACCCTGAATGTCGATGAAGGTGGTGAAGTCGTCGCCGTCCTGGATAAGACCGCAGGAAATGCCTGCAACGGGAGCCTTGATGGGAACGCCTGCGTCCATGAGTGCGAGGGTGGTGCCGCAGATAGAGCCCTGAGAGGTAGAGCCGTTGGAGGAAAGAATCTCGGATACTACACGGATGGTGTAGGGGAAGTCCTCGATGGGGGGAATAACGCTTTCAAGAGCCTTCTCGACAAGTGCGCCGTGACCGTATTCACGACGGCCGGTGCTGCGGCTGGGGCGAGCCTCGCCGGTGGAGTAGGAAGGCATATTGTAGTGGTGCATGAAACGCTTATCTTCCTCTTCCCAGATGGTGTCGAGCTTCTGGCTCATGGAAAGAGTTGCGAGGGTCGCGATGGACAGCACCTGGGTCTGACCGCGGGTGAACAGTGCCGAGCCGTGAACTCTGGGGATGATGCCGACCTCGGAGCCGAGGGGGCGAATTTCGTTCATTGCACGACCGTCAACGCGCTTGCCTGCAAGCAGCCACTTCTTGACGACCTTCTTTTGCAGCTTGTAGAGTATCTCGTCCATGAACTGCATCATGTCGGGATGCTCGTCGGAATACTTTTCCTCCATGGCGGTGACCCACTCGTTTACGCGGGCCTCACGGACATTCTTGTCGTCGGTGTCCATGCAGTACTCCATGCCCTCGAATTCGTTCTCGACGAGCTTGTTGAACAGCTCCTCGTCAAAGGAAGCGTGCTCGTACTCGAACTTGGGCTTGCCTATCTCGGCGACCATCTTGTCGATGAGGTCAAGAACGGGCTGCAGATGCTCGTGAGCCTGAACGATGCCCTCGTACATGACATCGTCGGGAACCTGGTCTGCCTCGGACTCGATCATGACGATCTTCTTGTGGGTAGCTGCGATGGTGGTGGTCATGCGGTTGGTCTTGCGCTCTTCCTCGGTGGGATTAAACAGATACTTCTCGCCGTCCCAGCCGAGAACGATGCCTGCAATAGGACCGTTAAAGGGGACATCGGAGATGGAAACTGCTGCCGATGCGCCGATCATTGCGGTGATCTCGGGGCTGCAGTCACGGTCAACGGACAGCACCTCGCAGGCAATGACAACATCGTTGCGCAGATCGCCGGGGAACAGGGGACGCATGGGGCGGTCGATAAGGCGGGAAGCCAGAACTGCGGGCAGGCTGGGCTTACCCTCGCGGCGCATGAAAGAGCCGGGAATGCGGCCGACAGCGTAGAGCTTCTCGTTAAAATCAACTGCGAGAGGGAAGTAATCGATGCCGTCCTTGGGCCTTGCCGAAGCGGTGCAGGTGACCAAAACGGTGGTCTCGCCGTAGGTGACCAGAACTGCGGCGTTGCAAAGCTCCGCCATCTTGCCGACCTCCATCTTGAGAGGACGGCCTTCGTATTCGATCTCAAACTTTCTGTAATTTGGGAATTCCTTGTGCTGGATTATCATTTGTTTGCTCCTTTCATATTATGTGAGCATCGGAGCATAGCACTTGAAAACAAGCCCCCG
>JAEDIN010000026.1 GCA_016292445.1 Oscillospiraceae bacterium
TGCAGGAGGTTTGCCATGCATTTGTGGCAGCTTAATAAGTGGCGAAAATTTTATAGCGGTGTTGAGTGTCGGCAGGGGCTGCGCCTGCGCTTCGGCAAGGGTGTCGACCCCGAGCTGCGGCTGGCTATACTGAAATTTGCAAATTGGGTGCGGCGGGAGTTTGACTTCCCCATCCGTGTCGTGGCGTACATCCGCTCGACCGAGTACATAAAAGCAAAAGACGGCGACTTGGTCTCGGGAACCTTTTGGGGACCTTACGACCGCACCGAAGAGCCGTGTATCAGGGTCGCCGCCGGTGACTTTTACAAGCTCACGAAAAAATGGGGCAAGGACAAAGCCATCGCCGCAACGCTGCGCACGCTGGCGCACGAGCTGTCGCACTACTACCAGTGGCTCAACGATCTAAAGCTCACGCCCATCGGCGAGGAGCGCCAAGCGACCTCGTATGCAAACGCCATAGTTTACGAATACGAAGAAGAAATTAATAGCGAATGGACATAAAAAATCAGGCTCAGGTGAGCCTGATTTTTTATTTTATCACGACATTTTCGCTGCCGAGCATTTCTTTCAGCTCATCGACAAGCGCTTCATGTATCACGCACTGTGCGCCGATGCGCTTTTTCTCCTTTTCGCAGTAGATTATCATCTGCTGCGTGCCGGGGAACATGGTGAGGATAAGCTCGATGCGCTTTAATGCCGGATCGGCTTCGCTTTTGAGCTTTACCCAGAGCTTTGCGCCGGCACTCGGCGTTTTGACCGGCGCAGGTCGCGCCGTTTCGGCTTTGAGGCTCATCGCCTCGGATATGGGCTTTATGACATCGACCATGAGCTGCGGCTCTTTTTCGTCACGGGCAGATATGCGCCCGCTCACGACAAGGGCTGCGTTATCGCGAATGTAGCTGCCGCCGGAGTCGAGAGCCTTCTGAAACGCGATAAGCTCCATAGCTCCGGTATCGTCCTCGAGGTCAACATAGCTCATGAGCGTATTCGACCTCGTTGTGCGCGTTTTTGACGACTGCACAACGCCTGCAACGGTGACCCTTTGCCCGTCGGAAAAGCGTTTGTTGCCCTCTTCGGAGGCAAAATCGGACATAATAGCGCCGATTGGGACCGCTCCCGCTCTGCGCACGGCTTCGCGGTACTCGTCCATGGGGTGGCCGCTTAAATACAGTCCCGTGGTCTCCTTTTCCATCGCCATAAGCTCCTGACGGGAAAACTCGCTGACCTCGGGCATCTTCACCTGCACGGCACCGGTATCGGCAAAATCCGGCTCGCCGAAGAGATTCATCTGACCGTCAATGTTGTTGCGTGCCTCGTGCTGGAGACTGTCAATCATGACAGCGCTTATCTGCAAAAGCGCACGGCGGTTAACGCCGAGACCGTCAAACGCGCCGGAGCGGATGAGATTTTCCACCGCGCGGCGATTAAGCTCCTTGCCGCTCATCCTGCGGCAAAAGTCCTCAAAGCTCTTAAATAAACCGTTGGCTTTCCGTTCTGCGATAACTTCGTTTATAAATCCCCTGCCGATGCTCTTGATTGCGACAAGGCCGAAGCGTATATTGCTGCCGACAACGGAGAAATCCGCCGCTGATTCGTTCACATCGGGAGGCAGGAGCTTTATGCCCATATCGCGGCACTCGGCAATATATTCGGCTATCTTCAGGCTGTTATCAAGAACGCTTGACAGCAGTGCCGCCATGTACTGCTGCGGATATTTCCGCTTCATGTAGGCGGTGCGGTAGGACACTATGGCATAGCTTACGGCATGAGCCTTATTAAAGGCATAGCTTGCAAAGTCGAGTATCTCGTCATAAATGCTGTTTGCGACCTTTTCGGGAACGCCGCGCTTTATTGCGCCGTCAATGCCCCTTTCGGGGTCGCCGTGAACGAATGCAACTCTTTCAGCGTCGATGACCTTGTGCTTTTTCTTGCTCATTGCGCGGCGTATCATATCCGCCTGCCCGAGTGAAAAACCGGCAAGGCGGCGGAAAATTTCAATAACCTGCTCCTGATAGACGATACAGCCGTAGGTGACATCGAGAATTGGGCGCAGAAGCTCGTGCTTGTAGCTGATTTTCACGGGGTCGTTGGAGCATTCGATGAATCGCGGGATACTGTCCATAGGTCCGGGACGGTAAAGGGCTATGACTGCGGTGATATCCTCAATGCTCTTGGGCTTGAGCCCCACGCAGACCGAGGTTATGCCCGAGCTTTCAAGCTGGAACACGCCGCTTGTTTTGCCCGCTGAGAGCATTTCAAACACCGCCGGGTCATTTTCGGGTATCTTCTCGACCTCAAAATCGGGTTTCTGTTCGCGCACCATTTTTGCCGCGTCCTCAAGCACCGTGAGGTTGCGCAGACCGAGAAAGTCCATCTTGAGAAGCCCCAGCTCCTCAAGCGTCGTCATCTGATACTGGCACACGACCGACTCATCGTTTTTAGACAGCGGCACATACTCGTAAACGGGCTTGTCGGTTATAACAACGCCTGCCGCGTGCATACTTGCGTGACGGGGCATACCCTCGAGCGCCTCGGCGACATCGATGAGCCTGTGCATGGTCTCATCGTTTTCGTACAGCTCACGCAGAGGCTTTGATATCTTCAGTGCCTCGCTTATGGTCATGCCCAGCGCCGACGGCACATTTTTTGCGACATTATCCGTATCGGCATAGCTGACATCCAGCACCCTGCCGACATCGCGTATAGCCGCCCTCGCCGCCATCGTGCCGAAGGTGACTATCTGTGCGACATGGTCGCTGCCGTACTTGCGATTGACATAGTCGATGACCTCGCCGCGGCGGTTGACGCAGAAGTCAACATCGATATCGGGCATGCTGACGCGCTCGGGATTCAAAAATCTCTCGAAGAACAGGCTGTATTTAATGGGGTCAACATCGGTGATGCCCAGGCAATAGGACACCACGCTGCCTGCGGCGCTGCCTCTGCCCGGGCCGACGGGTATCTTCTGACCCTTGGCATAGCCGATAAAGTCCGAGACGATGAGGAAATAATCGACAAAGCCCATCTGCTTTATCATGGAAAGCTCATAGTCAAGCTGCTTTCTGACCTCGTCTCTGTCGGGGGCATAGCGTTTTGCAAAGCCTTGGTCGCACAGCTTTTTAAGATAAGCGTAGCTGTCCGTTTCACCGTCGGGGAGCTTAAAGCGCGGCAGCTTGTAGTGGCCGAACTCAAAATCGTAATTGCACATATCCGCAATGCGTGCGGTATTGTCGACTGCATCGGGATACTGAGGGAAAAGGGCGCGCATCTGAGCCTCGTCCTTGAGATAAAACTCGTTTGTTTCAAACTTCATGCGTGCAGGGTCGGCAACGCTTTTGCCCGTCTGAACGCACATGAGCACATCCTGATAATACGCATCCTTCTGCTCAAGATAATGCGCGTCGTTTGTCACGGCAAGGGGTATGCCCGTTTCGCGGTGAATGCGCAGAAGTCCCTCCGCCGCCTTTTTTTCTATCTCAAGACCGTGGTCCTGTATCTCGAGATAAAAGCTGTCCTCACCGAAAAGCGCGGCAAGCTCAAGGGCCTTGCTCTTTGCCTGCTCATAATTTCCGGCGCAGAGCATACGGGGTATCGCACCGGCAACGCAGCCGCTCAGACACACAAGCCCCTCGGAATGCCCGTGCAGCAAGTCCCAGTCTATCCTCGGCTTTATGTAAAAGCCCTCGGTGAACGCCGCCGAAACAAGGTAGCAGAGGTTTTTATAGCCGGTCTCGTTTTTGCACAGCAAAATGAGGTGGGTGTACTCGGAGTCTATGTTATGCTCCTTGTCAAAGCGTGTGCGCGGTGCAACATAAACCTCGCAGCCGATTATGGGCTTTATCCCCTCGGCAAGGCAGGCCTTGTAAAACGCCACCGCGCCGTACATCACACCGTGGTCGGTTATCGCAACGGCGGTCTGACCCAGCTCCTTTGCGCGTTTTGCAAGCCGCTCAATGCGGCACGCGCCGTCGAGCAGCGAAAATTCCGTATGAACATGTAAGTGAACAAATGACATATCGCTGTCCGCCCTCTTATCAGTCCTCGCCCTCCGGCTTGTAGTTAATAAGCTTTTTAAGTCTGTGGCTTAAGCAGCTTTTACTCACGGGAGGGTAGCTTAGCATCGCAAGATCGGCAAGGCTCGCTTCGGGGTTTGCAAAGCGCAGGAGCGCAGCCTCCTGAAGCTTATCCGGCAGGGAATCAAGCCCGTAGAGCTTGTCTATGCGCCGAATTGCCTCCATCTGCTGTGCGGCTGCCGCAACCACCTTGTCGGCATTTGCCGAATCGCAGTTTACCTTGCGGTTTATGCTGTTTTTCATATCCTTCTCTATCTTCGCCGACATCACTTCCATTGCACAGCAGGATGCGCCGATGGTAGTCAGAAGGTCCTCAATATGCTCGCTTTTTTTGAAATACAAAAGATGATTGCCCTTGCGTTCGGCCTCCTTGGGTGAAAAGCCCATGTCGAGCAAAATCGAATAAGCCTCGCGGCTTACGCTGTAATGGCTCGTGGCAAACTCAAGGTGATAGCGCTTGTTGGGGTCGGTTATACTGCCCCCGGCGAGAAATGCGCCCCTGATAAACGATGCCTTGCAGCACGGTTCCTCAAGTACACCGAAATTAATGTGCAGCGACAGGTTGCTTATGTCGTTGCCGAAGGTATCGTATATCGTCTTTATCTTTTTTTCGTCGTTAATTATAAAGCTGCGCTTGCCGCTCAGACCTTCGGGCAGCTCGTCAAAGCCGAGGGAAAACGCTTTTTTGAACAGATGCGGCAGACGCTTGGCAAGCTCGTCGCTGGCGGTGATTATCCTTATGAGCCTGGGAGAAAATGTGTGGCAGTACAGCAAGATGCCGTATGCCTCGGCGACGGCGCAGCATTTGCGCTCGACTCGAGGCTCACACAGCTCCGATTTGACCTGCTGCGAAAAGGTCATATCAGCCACCCCTTGCAAGGTCGCGGTTTATGAACACGACGGGAACTCCCATGTCCTTGAGGTGCTCACCCAGGGCAGTGGCAACGGCGACACTGCGGTGACGGCCGCCGGTGCAGCCGATGGCGATGGTGAGGCTGTACTTGCCCTCCTCGATATACTGCGGAAGCAGATACTCTATCATATCCGTCAGCTTTTCCATGAAAACATTCGTCTGCTCGTAGCCGAAAACATAGTCGCGCACATCCTCGTCAAGTCCGCTGTGATGACGCATTCCCTCAACATAGTAGGGGTTGGGCAAAAAGCGGACATCGAACACAAGATCGGCATCCAGCGGCATACCGTACTTAAAGCCGAAGCTCATCACATTGACCACTATCGAGCGGTCCGCCGCCGCTTCGGAGAAGTAGGTGTAAAGCTGATTTTGAAGCTGACCGAGGGTCAGGTGCGAGGTGTTGACGATGTAATCGGCAAGCTCCCGAATGGGGCGAAGCTGCTCGCGCTCACGCTCGATGGCGTTTTCTATCGAACCGCCGCCTCTGAGTGCCAGCGGATGCGGTCTGCGCGACTCCTTATAGCGTTTGACGATGACCTGCGTCTCGGCCTCCATAAAGAGAATCTTATAGCCGAAGTCCATTTCCCTGAGGCTTTCAAGGGCGTTAAAAACATCCTTGATGCCGTTTTTCTCCCGCACATCGGTTACCAGAGCGACCTTCTCGTACCGACCCTTTGTCGCCGCGCAGAGCTCCGCAAACTTGGGAATGAGCGCAACGGGCATATTATCCACGCAATAGTAATCGAGGTCTTCGATTATATCCGCCGCCTGGCTCTTTCCGCCGCCGGACAGTCCCGTAATGATAAGAAACTCCATTTTTATCTCCTGATTATTCTTCCTGCTGCTCGGGCTTTTCCGAAACCTGCTCCTTTGCCTGCTTGAGCATCTCGTCGAGAACGCCCTGCTTCCTTATCTTCCAATCGTCAACAAGGGTAATGCCCTTGGGGTATATTCTGATCTCCGGCTCGAGGGTTATGCCGGATTTTGCATAGACCTCACGGCGGACATGGTCCATAAGCTCGACTATATCGTCAAAGCTGGCATCGCCGCGGTTTACCACAAAGCCCGCGTGCTTTTCCGACACCTGCGCGCCGCCAACGGTGTAGCCCTTGAGACCTGCCTCATCGATGAGCGCGGCGGCATATCCGCCGACGGGACGCTTAAACGCGCTGCCTGCCGAGGGCATATCAAGCGGCTGGCTCTTGCGGCGTTTTTCGTTCATCTCGTGCATTCTTGCCGCTATCGCCTCGGGTTCATCCTTTGTGAGCTTGAACACCGCGCCGGTTATCGCGCAGTTGATCTTGTTAAAGCTGCTCTGACGGTAGCCGAAGCCGCAGTCCTCGTTTTTAACCTCGCAAAGTGCCTGATCGGTCAGGTAGTACATCACGACGCTTTCGACAACATCCTTCATCTCGCCGCCGTAAGCGCCGGCGTTCATCAGAATACCGCCGCCGACCGAGCCGGGGATGCCGCTTGCAAACTCAAGACCGGCAAGGCCGTTTGCCTGCGCAAACTGCGCAAGACGGGCAAGCGATACGCCGGCCTCGGCATAAATCGTATCCTCCGTTGTGCCCATGCGAAGCTTCGTAAGCCCCTCGGTGCTTACAACGCAGATATCAAGCCCTTCATCGGGGATTATGAGGTTGGTACACTTGCCGACTATGAGCGGCAGTACCTCATTCATATGCAGATAGTAGAACACCTTGGTCATCTGCCATATATCCTTCGGCACGATGAACGCTCTGACCTCGCCGCCGACCTTGAACGAGCAGTGCTCTCTCATGCTCTCATGCTCACGCAGATCAAGCTCCGTTACATTTTCCTGAATATCAAGTAAGGCCTTTTCTAAACTTTCCATGTTAACTCCTTTTACATTATGCCCTCGTCAACGGCATAGTCGTGATTTGCAGCAAGCGTTTCGGCGGCATTGTAGCCCATCTTCTTCTGGCGGTTATTCATTGCGGCAAGCTCCAATATGACCGCAAGGTTTCTGCCGGGTCGCACCGGTATCGTGACGCTTGGGACGGTAACGCCGAGAATATCCTGCGTTTCGTTGGTAAGTCCGAGGCGGTCATACGCCTTTTCGTCGTCCCATATCTCCATGTTAACGACAAGATCTATCTCCGACTCGGGCTTTACCGAGCCGACACCGTAAAGATGCCGCACATCGACAACTCCTATGCCGCGAAGCTCCATATAATACCGGATAAGCTCCGGCGCAGTTCCGATGAGGCGGTTTTTATCCACCCTGCGGATATCCACCGCATCGTCGGCTATGAGTCTGTGGCCGCGCTTAATAAGCTCAAGCGCAGTCTCGCTCTTGCCTATGCCGGAGTCGCCCGTTAAAAGCACGCCCTCGCCGTGGACCTCGACCAGCACGCCGTGCATTGTGGTGCGCGGTGCAAGATGCGTGTGCAGCGAGCTTATGACATTTGCCATAAAGTCCGAGGTATCCTCGGTGGTGGTGAACACATTGCAATCGTATTTATCCGCCATCTCGAGCAGCTCCGGAAATGCCGCCGCACCGTGGCAAAGCACAAGTGCGGAGATATTAAACCTCATCAGCTCCTCAAAGCAGTTCCTGCGCTCATCCTCGGTCTTTAGCTCGAGATAGGTACTCTCGACCCTGCCGATTATCTGCAAACGCTTCGGGTCAAAGTAGTTGTAAAAGCCCGCAAGCTGCAAAGCCGGGCGGTTAACCTCGGCGACCGTCAGCACTCGTGTTTCGTAATCTGCCGAGGTGTGCAGCGGCTTGAGCTCGTGCTCGGCTACTATTGTCTTTAATTTTACGGAATACTTGCTTGCCATCTGAGCAACTCCCTTATATATAGCTATACCATGATATTATATATTACCCTTTTTAGCCTGTTTTGGCAATGATTTTTGCGCGGCACGCGCTAATTCACAGCAACTTAAAAATTTTTCTTGCATTTACGGTTACATTCTGTTATTATTAAAAAGCTGTTTTCAGCTAAACACAAGCAAGGAGGTGCTTCAACTAATGGCAAAATGTCAGTTTTGCGACAAGGGCGTAGCCTTTGGTATTCAGGTTTCCCATTCCCACAGACGCTCAAACCGTACTTGGAAGCCCAATGTGAAGCGCGTCAAGGCCATCGTGGACGGCAGTCCCAAGCATGTTTATGCATGCACTCGCTGCCTGCGCAGCGGTAAGGTCACCCGCGCTGTGTAATATTCTTATTACCCGAAACAAGCTCGCCAGTAGGCGAGCTTTTTTCGTTGTGGAGCTGACGAGTGCCGACAATGCCTTGTCTGAGCAAAATCCCCACTGTCGTAACAACTGCCGACTGATGCAGGCTTCGCCTTGTCCGGACAAATTTCATCTCCGTCATACCAAGTGCCGCACAGCAAATATTAAAGATGTTGCAAGTATGGGGAAAATGGTATATAATATGAAAATCGCTTGAAAAATCAATCAGATCGGAGTGTTTTACCCGTGAAACGCACTAAAATTGTTCAGATATTTAACGACCCCGAAGCCTTCGGCGGCAAAAAGATCACCGTCTGCGGCTGGGCACGCACCATCCGTGATATGAAAAATTTCGGCTTCATAGAACTCAACGACGGCAGCGCATTCAAAAGCCTGCAGGTCGTTTTGGAGCGCGAGAAGCTTGCAAACTATGACGAGCTTGCCCGTCAGAATGTCGGCGCGGCGTTTATCGCAAAGGGCGAGCTGGTGCTCACCCCCGAGGCAAAGCAGCCGTTTGAGCTGAAAGCCGACGAGGTCATCGTCGAGGGCGCGTCTACCCCCGATTACCCCTTGCAGAAAAAGCGTCACAGCGTTGAATTTCTGCGCACGATACAGCACCTGCGACCCCGCACCAACCTGTTTTCCGCAGTGTTCAGAGTTCGCAGCGTAGCCGCGCAGGCGGTTCACGAGTTTTTCCAGGAGCGCGGCTTTGTCTATGTCCACACCCCCATCATCACGGGCTCGGACTGCGAGGGCGCAGGTGAGATGTTCAGAGTCACCACCCTTGACCTCGACAATCTGCCCCGCACTGAGGACGGCAAGGTTGATTTCTCCAAGGACTTCTTCGGCAAGAGTACGAACCTCACCGTTTCCGGTCAGCTCAACTGCGAAAACTTCGCGATGGCGTTCGGCGATGTCTACACCTTCGGTCCGACCTTCAGAGCGGAGGTTTCCTACACGCAGCGTCACGCAGCCGAGTTTTGGATGATAGAGCCCGAGATGGCGTTTGCCGACCTCAACGATTACATGGACACCGCCGAGGCGATGGTCAAGTATATCATCAACCGCACCTTGGAACGCTGCCCGCAGGAGATGCAGTTCTTCAATTCCTTCGTTGACAAGGGGCTCCTTGAGAGACTGCACAATGTCGTGTCCAACGACTTTGCAAGAGTGAGCTACACCGAGGCCGTCGATATCCTCAAAAACTGCGGCGAAAAGTTCGATTACCCCGTCGAGTGGGGCATCGACCTTCAGACCGAGCATGAACGCTATCTCACCGAAAAGGTTTATAAAAAGCCCATCTTCGTCACCGATTACCCCAAGGAAATCAAGGCGTTCTATATGCGCCTGAACGACGACGGCAAAACCGTCGCCGCGGCAGACTGCCTCGTTCCCGGCATCGGCGAGATCATCGGCGGCTCGCAGCGTGAGGAAAGGCTCGATGTGCTGACAAGCCGCATGCAGGAGCTTGGTCTTAACCCCGAGGATTACTGGTGGTATGTCGATCTGCGCCGCTACGGCTCATGCCGCCACGCAGGTTTTGGCCTGGGCTTCGAGCGCATGGTCATGTACCTCACAGGCGTTTCCAATATCCGTGATGTCGAGCTTCACCCCCGCACCACCGGCAACGCAGACTTCTGATTTGAATCATAAAAATATGCTCCATCTTAATTCGATGGAGCATATTTTTTAGACTAAATTTCTTGGATGATTTCCACATCAACAGACTCGCCATCGCTGAGAACCGATGCATCATTCTCAATAAACATCTTGTAGGCGCGGTTCGCTATGGTTTTGGTTTCGGCAAAATCAAAGCCGCCGCTGATTATTCCGCCAATGATCGGGACTGCCTTTCCGATATTGATAACGCCCTTTGTTCCAAACTTGGTTAAAAACCTAAAGCCAACTTTCTGATTGATTTTAGTGAGGACTTCACCCGGGATTTTCTTCACCATTGCCATTGCGAGCTTGTTTCCGAACTGTATTCCCGCTTGCTTAATTATTTGGTCGATAGATATACCTGCAAGGCAGGCATACACCAGCGTCTGAACTTGGTCACTGTCGGTGTCAAAGCCGCCCATATACGCTAGACAGGCAATCATTCGCATCTGGACATATAAAACACTTCCGACATTTGCCGGAAGCGCTACCGGGAGCATTATAAGTCCACCTAAACCAGCTAAAAACCCTGATGTGGTGCATTTAGCAATCTGATAGTTGACAAACTGCTTAGCCGCCGCATCAACATCGCTGTTTTTCTGTAAATAGTCGGCTGCAAGTTCCTCTATCGGCGGACTGACCTTTGCAATTCCCTGCGTTGATTGTTCATACAGCTTATCTAACAACTGCATTATTTCTTCTTGGCTGATTAAGGCTTTCATTCGCTTTCCCTCCGAGCAAATAATTCAAATTCATATATATGCCGTGTTTTTTCGCGAGTTGCTGTAGCTGTAATCAATATAGCGTATTTTGTCGTTAATTGCAATAAATGGGAACCGATGGTGCGGTTTTTTCTATATGTTATACTCTCGTTTTAACTGCTCGTAGAGAGCGTCGCGGTTGTCGGGAGTGATGATATAAAGCTCGCAGTCGGGGTGACTGCGCACCCGGCGCAGGAAATCGGTATTTGCCGCCTTGACCGCGGCAAGCACCGTGTAATCGCCCGACAAAATGCGCATGACCGCCTTCTGAAACTCAGGGGATGCCGATTCCAGCGAGCCTATCTCGTCGAGCACGACGACGCTTCCGGCGGGTATGTCCGTGAGATACTGCACGCCGAGAGTGTCCAAAAGCTCGGGATGCTTTTCCCTGACTTCGTTTTCTATCGTTATTATAACCGCGGCGTCCTCCACGCGCTCGGGCGGATTTGCGATATCGTAAAGATACACCTTGCTCACACCGTCAACTGCCGGCATACGCACGGTGATATAGCCCTTGGGGGGCTTACCCATATCCTCGAGCAGCTTCCGAATAAGAGTAGACTTGCCCGAATCGATATCTCCGCACAGCATAATTTTCATAAGTTTTTGCTCCTGTGTCTCAGGCACTTGATAATGCGCCGAAAATGTTATAAAATAAACATAACAAAGAATAGTAAGCTTGTCAATTTGACACTGAAAGGATGGGTACAATATGGCAGAAAAAATTAACATTGCAGACCTTAAGGTCGATTGCTTTGCGGACAAGACCGTTAAGCGCTATACCGAAGCTATCGCCGATGCCGACAGCAAGCTCCGCCTTGGCAGCATCGCCGCCGTCACCGCCGCCGAAGCTGCGGCAATGGCGATGAAGGCGATAAGGCTCACCGCCTCCGAGGACGAGGCAATGAAAAAGGCAGAGGCTGATCTCGAAACCTTGAGAGGCTACTTTGTCCACATCATCGACGAGGAAAACAAGGCGAGAAAGCCCCTTGAAAAGCGCATCGACGAAAACGCCTCCGACAAAGAGCTTGAGGGCGGCTACCTCACAGCCTGCATGATGATAGACGAGGTTCTCTACTCCTCCATTCAGATGATGGAGGTTCTCGACAAGATTGCCGATAAGATTTGCCCCTGCGCGGCAATTTACTGTGCGGCAGCCGTTCGCTACGCAAGAACGGCAATGGACGCGGTTCGTCTTATGCACAGGATGTACGGCGCAAGGATAAAAGAGGAGGTCTGCGCTCACACCGTTTCCCGTGAGCCGGAGATCGCCATTGAGGGCAACACCGAGCTTGCCGAAAAGCTCATCGCAAAGTTCGAGGGCATGATAAAATAAGATCGGATGACTTAAATTTAACGCCAACAACGAAACTATTTGAAACGCAGAGCAAAAGTGAAGGTGCTTTTGCTCTGCCTTTTTTGCTCAACTTCACATATTCTTAAATTCGATTCTGGATGCCTTAGCCTTAAGCAGGTTCTCTGACAGTCTCATGAAAAAAGCTCATCCGAATGAGCTTTTTTCATGTTAAATTAAAAGAATATTTCCGCAACGGAATAGGTGACGGCTTTGCCGCTCATTTTGATGCGCTGCCCCACCTTGCGGCAGTAGAGCGTTCCGCCTCGACGGCTTGCCTGATAGGCAACGACGCTGTCGCTGCCCTTTACACCTGCCCAGTAGGGGACAATATGGCAGTGTCCGGAGCCGCAAACGGGGTCCTCGGCAACATTGAGCTTCGGCGCAAACGAACGGGAAACGCAGTCATATTCGCCGCTGCCGGCTGCCGTTGTGTGCAGCAGCAGACCTTCAAGCTCCTTGACCTTTTCGCCGTCGGGGGTAAAGCTGCGCACCTGTTCCTCATTTTCCAAAACGCATAAAAGATCGCGCCCCATGAACGCCTTAACGGGTCTTACGCCGATAGCGTCCGCCATTGCGTCGGTGACCTCAACGGGCTTGAGCTCGTATGCGGGGAAGTCCATCTCGTAAAGCTCACCCTTACGCTCAACGCAAAGCTCCCCGCTTAGCGTGTCAAACTTAACGCTGCAAAGCTCGGGCTTAACATAGTTCATTATCACATATGCGGTAGCGAGCGTTGCATGACCGCACAGGTCAATCTCGCCGCCCGGAGTGAACCAGCGCAGGTGATATTTGCCGTTTTCCCACACGCAAAAGGCGGTCTCAGAGAGATTGTTTTCACGGGTGATGTTCATCATCGTGTCCTCGTCGAGCCACTTGTCCATAACGCAGACCGCCGCCGGGTTGCCGCCGAAAACGCAGTCGGTGAATGCGTCCACAACATACTGCTTCATAAAATCACTCCTTATAAAGATTACGGCATGATTTTACCGTAACTGCGGCGCAAGTTCAATATACACGATAAAAATCATTGACAAAAGGGTAAAAAAGAAAAATAATAAACACATCAATAAACAGCAGGTGAGCGCAATGAAAACAAGAACGGAGTTTGACAGCATGGGTGCCGTTGAGGTGCCGGCGGAGCATCATTGGGGCGCGCAGACTCAGCGCAGCCTTGAAAATTTCAAGATAGGCACGCAAAAGCAGCCGATATCCGTCATAAAGGCATTTGCGCAGCTCAAAGCTGCCTGTGCCAAAGCCAATCTGGAGCTGGGCAAGCTCAATCGCGAGCAGGCGGCGGCGATTTGCAGCGTGTGCGGGGAAATCGCCGACGGCAAATGGAACGATGAGTTTCCCCTCGCCGTGTGGCAGACCGGCAGCGGCACGCAGACTAATATGAATGTCAACGAGGTCATTGCAAATCTTGCCGCCGAGCGTGGTACGAAGCTGCACCCGAACGATCATGTTAACCGCTCGCAGTCGTCAAACGACACCTACCCCACGGCGATGTACATTGCGGCGGTAAGGATGCTTGAGCAAAAGCTTTTACCCTCTGCCGACGCACTTGCAGCATCCTTTGAGGCACTTGAGAAGAAGTACCCAGGGCTGATAAAGATCGGCCGTACCCATTTGCAGGATGCCGTGCCGCTCAGCTTTGCGCAGGAGGTCTCCGGCTGGCGGCGGCTTGTGGAAGCACCCTGCGAGATGATAAGAAGCAGTCTTGCGCAGCTTAAAAAGCTCGCCATCGGCGGCACTGCCGTCGGCACGGGATTAAATGCCCCCGAGGGTTTTGATAAAAGCGTGTGCAAATACTTAAATGAGCAGCTAAAAAGCGATTTTACTCCCGACTGCAATAAGTTCCATGCGCTGACATCAAAGGACGCACTCGTGTTTGCCCACGGCGCAATGAAGGCACTTGCGTCAAACCTCATGAAGATAGCCAACGATGTGCGCTGGCTTGCCGCCGGCCCGCGCTGCGGCCTCGGAGAATTGACGATACCGGCAAACGAACCCGGCAGCAGCATAATGCCCGGCAAGGTAAATCCCACGCAGTGCGAGGCACTGACCATGGTCGCCGTGCAGGTCATGGGCAATGATGCAGCCATTGGCTTTGCCGCAAGTCAGGGCAATTTCGAGCTGAATGTGTTCCAGCCCGTTATGGCTTATGATTTTCTCATGTCCGCGGAGCTTCTTTCCGACGCAATGGATTCGTTCCGCATTCACTGCGCAGACGGTATCGAGCCGAATGAGGGCAAAATGAAGCATTATCTTGACTCCTCGCTGATGCTGGTGACCTGCCTGACCCCTAAGATAGGCTACGACCTCGCGGCAAAGTGCGCAAAGCGCGCGCAGAACGACGGAATAAGCCTCAAGGAAGCGGTCATAGCCTCGGGCTGCATGAGCGAGGAAGAATACGATGAAACCGTCGATCCCGTAAAACTCGTGTGATAAACAAAAACTGCACCGCACAGCGGTGCAGTT
>JAEDIN010000027.1 GCA_016292445.1 Oscillospiraceae bacterium
CAGTTTCGTTCAGACGCTTCAGCTAATCGTTACTGCCATAACCCGACCGGTGACTTTTTGCTAAAGTCAAGCCAAACCATCAACCTATCGGTGCAGTAAAAGCTTTTCGCACTTATCAAACCGACGCGGTTCGATAAACGGGTACACAGAAAGCCGCTTGCACCGATATGGTCACCGCAGTCAAACAGAACGCTGCACCGACTCTGGTGCAAGATTCCAAAGGGCAGTTTTTCAATAGCGAACGCACTCTTGCCTTAGTTTGCACCTCGGTGTCCCGGTTCGTTACTCTCAGCTAGAGTTAAGATTACCCCTATCTAATCGGCGCACCGCAAGACAGCGGCACCTATGCCAAGAAGCAGGTACTAAACTCTAAGCCTGCGCACCGATTAAACCGCCGCAGTCAAATAGAAAGGCGCACCGATTCTCCGTGTAGGTTTCCAAAGGGCGGCTAAGCCCTTTGGTTGCGTTTCTTTTGCAACTTTTCTTTGGCAACACAAAGAAAAGTTGAGAGAAGAATTATTCTTCCGGCGCTTCTTCCGTTGCTTCCTCGGTGTCGTCTTCCTTGTCGGTGAGGGCGATGGAGATGACCTTCGCTTCGCCGCCCAGGCGCATGACGCGCACACCCTGCGTGCTTCTGCCCAGAACGGAGATGCTCGCTATATCCATGCGGATGATCGTGCCGTCATCGGCGATGATGAGCAGGTCGTCAAGATCCGTCACGACCTTGACATCGGCGACATTGCCGGTTTTCTCGGTGATATTGTAGTTTTTAAGTCCCATACCGCCGCGATTTTGCACGGTGTACTCGCTTACCACGGTGCGCTTACCGTAGCCGTTTTCGGTTATAGACAGCAGGGTCATGCCCTCGGCGGCGATGCCTGCGCCGGCGACGAAATCGCCGTCCTTGAGCCTGATGCCCCTTACGCCGACCGCCTCACGGCCCATGCTTCTGACATCGTTTTCGTCAAAGCATATCGCCATACCGCCGTGGGTGGCGATGAGGATATTGCTCTTGCCGTCGGTCTGCAAAACGCACATAAGCTCGTCGCCCTCATCGAGCGTGAGCGCACGAATGCCGTTTGCGCGGATATTCTTAAACAGCGACTGCGCAGTGCGCTTGACCGTGCCGTTACGGGTGATGAACATGAGGTAGCAATCCTCGTCAATGCCTCTTGCCGCTATCATCGCGCTGACCTTTTCACCCGGTTCAACGGGAATGATGTTTACGATATTCGAGCCTCGCGCCGTTCTGCCTGCCTCGGGTATGCGGTAGCCCTTGCGGACATACACCTTGCCGCGGTTGGTGAAGAACAGGATATTATCGTGGGTGGAGGCTGTGAACACGGTGTCCACATAGTCCTCGTCGCGGGTGCTCATTGCGCGCACACCCTTGCCGCCTCTGCCCTGAGCGCGGTATTCGCTTGCAGGCAGACGCTTTATATAGCCGTTGTGGGTGAGGGTATAGACGCAGTCCTGCTCCTCGATGAGGTCTTCGATGTCTATCTCATCCTCGACATCCTGTATCTCGGTGCGGCGTTTGTCGCCGTACTTGTCGCGGATGGCGATAAGCTCGGTCTTGAGTACCGCCTTTATCTTTTCGGGATCTGCAAGCAGCTCCTTGAAGTATGCAATTTTCTCCTCAAGCTCCCTGTACTCGGTCTCGAGCTTCTCGCGGTCAAGACCCTGCAGTGCCTTCAGGCGCATATCGAGTATCGCCTGTGCCTGAATATCGTCAAGGCCGAAGCGGGTCATAAGATTTTGCTTTGCATCGTCGTAGCTGTTTCTTATGATATGAATGACCTCGTCGATATTATCCTGCGCGATGAGCAGACCCTCCAAGAGATGCGCTCTCTCCTCGGCCTTTTTGAGGTCGAACTTGGTTCTGCGCACGATGAGCTCCTCCTGGAAGGTGAGGTACTCGTCGATGATGTGGCGCAGGTTGAGTATCTTAGGCTGGGTCTGGTCATTGACCAGTGCCAGCATAATTATCGAGAAGTTGGACTGAAGCTGGGTCTGCATATAAAGCTTATTGAGCACTACCTGCGGATTTGCGTCACGCTTTAGCTCAATCACAACGCGCATACCGTTGCGGTCGGTCTCGTCACGCAGGTCGGAGATACCCTCAAGGCGTTTTTCCTTGACCTGCTCGGCGATGGTGCGGATAAGCTGACGCTTGTTGACCTGGTAGGGAAGCTCGGACACGATGATGCGAATTCTGTCCTTGCCGAACTCCTCAAAATCGCAGCGCGCTCTGACCGTGACCTTGCCGCGGCCCGTTGCATATGCCTGACGGATGCCGCTTCTGCCCATGATGATGCCCTTGGTCGGGAAATCCGGACCTTGGATATACTGCATGAGGTCGGTAACGGTCGCCTCGGGATTATCCAGCACGCAGACGCAGGCGTCGATGACCTCGGCGAGATTGTGCGGCGGAATATTTGTCGCCATGCCCACGGCGATACCCGACGAGCCGTTTACCAGCAGGTTCGGAAATCGCGACGGCAGCACGCGGGGCTCTTTGCGTGTTTCGTCAAAGTTGGGGTCCCAGTCAACGGTGTCCTTATTTATATCACGCAGCATTTCGTCTGCGATGCGGCTCATTCTCGCCTCGGTGTAACGGTAGGCGGCAGGGGGGTCGCCATCGACTGAACCGAAGTTGCCGTGACCGTCAACGAGCATATAGCGCATGGAGAAATTCTGCGCCAGTCTTACCATTGCGTCGTAAACCGAGGAGTCACCGTGGGGGTGGTATCTGCCCAAAACATCGCCGACGCAGGTTGCCGACTTCTTAAACGGCTTATCGCTGGTCAGACCGTCCTCGTACAGGGCGTATAGTATTCTGCGGTGAACGGGCTTCAGACCGTCGCGCACATCGGGCAGCGCACGGCCGACAATAACGCTCATCGCGTAGTCTATATAGCTTGTCTGCATTTCGCTTACAAGCTCGGATTCCGTAATTACCTGATTGGGAAACGCTATGTCCTCAGGCTTATAATCTCTGTTATGTCCCATCAGCTTTCACCTCTTAAATGTCGAGATTGACAACATACTGCGCGTTGGACTCTATCCACGCACGGCGAGGCTCGACCTCCTCACCCATCAAAATGGTGAAGATTTCGTCTGCCTTTAGCGCGTCATCGAGCGTAATTCTGCGCAGCGAACGCTTTTCGGGGTCCATGGTGGTCTCCCACAGCTCGTGGGGGTCCATCTCGCCGAGGCCCTTGAAGCGTGAGATATCTACCTTGGCATTTGCGTTTTCGCCCCTAAGCTCGGCGGATATCTTATCCCTCTCCTCGTCGGAGTAGGCGACCTTGACGGTCTTGCCCCTCGTGAGCTTATAAAGCGGCGGCACGGCGGAATAGACATAGCCGTTTTCAATAAGCGGACGCATATAGCGGAAGAAAAAGGTCAGAAGCAGGGTTCTGATATGCGAGCCGTCGACATCGGCATCCGCCATGATGATGATTTTATGATAGCGCAGCTTTTCGATGTTAAACTCATCGCCTATGCCGGCGCCCAGTGCAACGATGAGGGGATAGAGCTTATCGTTGCCGTAAATTTTATCCGCTCTTGCCTTTTCGACATTGAGCATCTTGCCCCACATGGCAAGAATGGCTTGGAAGCGAGAATCTCTGCCCTGGATTGCGGAGCCTGCAGCCGAGTCGCCCTCGACGATATAGATTTCACACAGGCTCGGGTCGCGCTCGTTGCAGTCCTGCAGCTTATCGGGCATCTGACCGGACTCAAGACCCGTCTTGCGGCGCACGGACTCTCTTGCCTTTCGTGCAGCCTCTCTTGCTCTGGAGGCGGTCATCGCCTTTTCGATTATCGCCTTGCCGACGGCGGGGTTCTCCTCCAAAAACTGCTCAAGCTTGTCGGAAACCACACTGTCAACCAGCGTTCTCATCTCGGAGTTGCCGAGCTTTGCCTTGGTCTGACCCTCGAACTGCGGCTCGGTGAGCTTGACGG
Source organism: Oscillospiraceae bacterium (assembly GCA_016292445.1). Lineage (GTDB taxonomy): Bacteria > Bacillota > Clostridia > Oscillospirales > Oscillospiraceae > F23-B02. The sequence continues at coordinate 3,970 of JAEDIN010000027.1, forward strand.
AGATTATCGCCGTCATGCCCTCGCGGCAGTCCTCGCCGGAGAGCTTGTCGTCGTTTTTAAGAAGTCCCACCTTCGTGCCGTAGGCATTGAGTACCCTCGTAAGTGCGGCACGGAAGCCCGTTTCGTGCATTCCGCCCTCGGGGGTGTGGATGTTATTTGCGAAGGAGACTGTTATCTCGTTATAGCTGTCGTTATATTGCAGGGCGATCTCCGCCTCGGAGTCTGCCCTTTCGCCCTTCATGTAGATGACATTGCTGTGCAGCGGTGTCTTGTTCTGATTGATGAAGCTGACGAACTCGCGGATGCCGCCCTCAAAACACATCTCGTCCTTCTGCTCCTTGCCCTCGCGCTTATCCTCGGTGGAAATGAAAAGTCCGCCGTTCAGGAAGGCCTGCTCGCGCATACGGGTGTGCAGAATATCGTAATCGTAAACCGTCTCCTCGAACATCTCGGGGTCGGGCTTGAATCTCACGGTCGTGCCGGTACGGTCGGTTTCGCCGACTATGCGCATTTCCTGCGTGATGTTGCCGCGTGAAAAGCGCATTTCGTAAATTTTGCCGTTTTTGTGCACCTGAACGATAAGCCACTCGCTCATTGCGTTAACGACCGACGCGCCCACGCCGTGCAGACCGCCGGAGACCTTGTAGCCCCCGCCGCCGAACTTGCCGCCTGCGTGCAGAACGGTGAAAACGACCTCAAGCGCGCTCTTGCCGGTCTGCTCCTGAATGTCGACGGGAATGCCGCGGCCGTTATCGGTTACGGAAATGACATCACCGGGTTCTATTACGACCTCGATGCGGTCGCAGTAGCCTGCCAACGCCTCATCGATGGAGTTATCGACAATTTCGTAGACAAGGTGGTGCAGACCCGACGACGAGGTCGAGCCGATGTACATACCCGGACGCTTGCGTACCGCTTCAAGGCCCTCAAGCACCTGAATTTGTGACGCGTCGTATTCCTGTGTTATCTTATCTGTGATTTCAGACATATTTCTAAACCCGCTTTCAAAATAGTTCTCTCATATATAGGCAACATCTGATAAAATCTTGTATGTTTGCGTACAACAAAAAATTTATTTTAATAAATTTTGTTTTCGTTTGCGCGCTTCAGCAGCGTTTGCGTTGCCATTTGGCTGAGATACACCCGAATGCCGTCCCTGTCGCTGCACACGACATAGCTTTTCGGTATATCCTCCGCTACATTTATCACCTGCCCCGATTTTTCCGCGGCGGTGAGATATTTTCTCGTTATATGCGACTGGCTTGTATTATCGAGGTCGAACACGCCCACGATGCTTTCCGTGCGCACGACCGCACCCGAACCGAGATGAAGATACATCAGCGTATCCTGCCTTTCTCTACATACAGCACCTTGCCGCCGGTGCGCTTTGAGATGCCCTCGTCCTCGCAGCAGGTGATGAGCGTCTGTCCGCCGCCGATGCGGTTTAGCACAAACTCCTGACGGCGAAGGTCAAGCTCGCTCAAAACATCGTCAAGCAGCAAAATGGGATACTCGCCCGTTTCGTCAAGGTATATTTCCCTCTCGGCAAGCTTTAGGGAAAGCGCTGCCGTTCGTGTCTGACCCTGACTTGCAAAGCTGCGGGCGTTTTTGCCGTTTATGGATATGATAATATCGTCCTTGTGAGCTCCGGTAAGACACTGCTGCGATTCTATCTCCGCTTTCCGGTGACTTTCCTGATGCTCGCACAGGTCGTAGTAGATCTCCTGCGCCGAGCCGAGCGGATTTTTAACCGAGGACACCGTGCTGTATTCCAGATCCAGCTTTTCGCCCGCTCCGGAAAATTCGCCGTGAATGGGAGCTGCCTCCTCGCGAAGTTTTTCAATAAAGGCTGCTCTATACCGAATGAGCCGGGCTGAATACCTGCACATCTCGTCTGAAAAATCGTCGAGCGTGTCCAGCAGCGAGGGTTTTTCGCGCCAGTCCTTCAATATGCGGGTTTTGCTCTCATACAGCTTATTAAACTGAGAAAGGTACTCGGCATAACGCGGTCTTATCTGGCTGATGGCGTTATCCATGAGTCTGCGTCTCGCCGCCGCACCATCTTTTATTAAATTCAAATCATCGGGCGAAAACAGCACCGCCGTCAGCGTGCCGCTTAGCTCCGACGCGGTTTTTTTGACGGAATTTACCGTTATCTGCTTGCGCACTCCGCTGCGCAGGATTATCCTCACCGTCTGCTCGCGCCCGTGACTTTCGATATCTGCCAAAATCTCCGCCGAATCGTAGCCGAAGCCTATAAGCTCGCGGTCAAAGCGAGTGCGGAAGCTCCTGCCGGCGGCTAATATATACACCGCCTCGAGAAGATTTGTTTTGCCCTGCGCATTTTCGCCGTAGATCACATTCGTGCCGGGTGAAAAATCCGCAGTTTCAAACTCATAGTTGCGAAAGCCGTTGAGGGCTATTCTGTTAATTTTCATGCCTGTGTGACTTCAAGCTCGAACCGCTCAAATCTGACCTTGTCGCCGGGACGGAGCTTTTTGCCCCGCTGGGTGCAAATTTCGCCGTTTACCTCGACCATTCCCTCGGAAATGACATACTTTGCCTCTCCGCCGGTGGCAACAAGGGCTGCAAATTTAAGCAGCGAGTCAAGCTTTATATATTCGGTATCTATTTGAATTTTTTCCATCTTACGCTCTCAATCTTATGGGCAAAATCATAAACTTGAACTTATCGCCGCCGTCTGCCGGAAGCAGCACGCAGGGAGAAGAGCTTGTATTCAGGCACAGTAAAAGCTCATCTGACGGAGCTGCCTTGAGTGCGTCCATGAGATACTTGCCGTTAAAGCCTATCTCCATGCCCTCGCCGCTGCCCTCGCAGAAGCAGACATCCTCCGCTTTGCCGATGGGAGTGACGCAAAGAAAATCTATAAAGCCCTCGTTGAAGCTCATTCTGACGGGGTTTTTTGTCTTTTCGTCAACTATCAGCACAACACGGTCAACTGCCTTGAGTATATCGGAGCGGTTTACCTTGACTTGGAGCTTAAAGTTTTCCGGCAGAGCCTTTTTATAATTGAGGAAGTCGCCTTCAAGTCTGCGTGAAACGATGACCGTTTTGCCGACTGTGAAGGAAACATGATTGCCGCCTACGGAGATTTTGATTTTCTCCTCGCTGTCGCTTGCGCTTATTCGCTCAATATCCGCAAGGGCTGCGCCGGGAACGATAAATTCGTTGCGCTCGGCAGGTCCTTCTATCTCCTCGCGGCGCAGTGCAAGCCTGTAACCGTCGACGGAAACAAGGGTCAGAACTCCGTTTTCGACCTCGAACATCGAGCCCGTGTAAACAGGTCTTGCGTCATTGTCGCTGACGGCGAAGATGCTCTGATTAATCATGCTCTTTAAAACGCTCTGACCGATGGTATAGGTTTTAAGTCCGTCAACGGAGGGAAGCTCGGGGTATTCCTCGGAATCCATGCCCATGAAGCTGAACTCCGTCTTCCCGCATTTAACGGTGGTCATATTCTGGCTGTCGGCAATTATCGATACCATGCCGTCGGGCATTCTTCTTACCATCTCGCCGAAAAGCTTGGCGTCAAGAACGACCGAGCCCGGCTCCTGAACCTCTGCTTCTATGTTTGTATAAATACCCTTTTTAAGGTCGTAGCCGGTAACTCTCAGATCCTCGCCTGCCTCGAGCAGAATGCCCTCAAGGGTGGGAATGGGGCTTTTCGAGGCTGCAGCTCTGGAGCTGACGGCAACTGCGGACTGAAGAAATTGCTTTTCGCAGGTAAGTTTCATTTTCTTTCCTCCCGATTAAAAAAATCGTAATAATAAATAGATAAATCAAATAAATTCAGTAGTAACAGCAGTAGTCCGAAATTCTGTTGAAAAGTCGCTGAAGGGCTTGAAAACGCTGGATTTTCGCTGTTGACAAAAATGTTCGTAAATTTTGGGTTTTCAACAGGCAGTTTTGAGGTTTTTTGTTATCAACATCATTAAACAGGTTTTCAATATTTAAGATGTTGAAAACCCGATATAAAATCAGTTGGAATTTATGTTCGAGGTGATGTCTCTGACGGTGGCAGCAATGGTCGGGTCGGTCTTTATCATGTCCTCAATCTTCTTTATCGAGGATATGACCGTCGAGTGGTTTCTGTCCTCAAACTCAGCGCCTATCTCCTTAAGCGAGAGATTTGTCAGCGTGCGGATAAGATACATCGCTATCTGTCTTGCAATTGCGGTATTCTTCGAGCGGTTCTGTCCGCGCAGATCCTCCTCGGTGAGCGAGTAGTACAGTGCGCTTTCGCGGATAATGAGCTGCGGCGAGGGGATAAATGTGCCGATGCGCACAACATCCTTTATAGCGCGTTTGACCGCCTGCGTGTCGATCTTACTGTCGAGTATCTCCTTATACGCCGTGAGGCGCTTTATAACGCCCTCTATCTGCCTGACATTGGTAGTAATCGTCTCGGCTATATAGGTGACGGCGTCCTCCTCAAGGATAAGACCGAGCTGTGCCGCCTTGGTTCTGGTTATGACCATTCGCGTTTCTATATCCGGCGGCTGGATATCCGCCATCAGACCGCCCTGAAAGCGCGACATAAGTCTGTCGTCAAGCAGGCTCATCTCGATAGGAGGTCTATCGGAGGTGATGACTATCTGGTGTCCTGCCTCGTAGATGTTGTTGAAGGTATGGAAGAACTCCTCCTGCGTTGCCTGCTTACCGGCGATGAACTGAATATCATCGACCAAAAACAGATCAACATTGCGGTATTTGAGCCTGAACTCCTCGCCCGTGCCCTCCTTGATGGATTTAAGGAGCTGATTTGTAAAATCGTCGCCCTTGACATAGGCAATCTTCGTCGAGGGGTTTCTCTCGCGAATTGCCTGACCGATCGCAAGCAGAAGATGCGTCTTTCCCAAACCGGAGTTACCGTAGATAAACAGGGGATTGTACGCGCTGCCGGGATTTTGAGAAACGGCGTAGGCGGCGTTATGCGCAAAGCGGTTGGAATTGCCGACTATGAAGCGGTCAAAGGTGTAGCCCGCCATCTCGGGCAGAGGATCGTCCTCGGGCTTGTGCGCCTGATACTCGCCCAGCTCATCACCGGCAAGAACGACAAGTCCGAAGTTTGTCGAGAAAATATCCGACAAGGCTTGCTTGATTGTTTCGGCAAAGCGGCTTACAATGATATCACGCTTAAAATCCGAGGTGGTGTGAATGACCAGCTCCGAGCCGTTTATCTCCACCGGATGGCAGTCGGAAAACCAAGTCGATATAGCCGTCGGCGTAAGCTGCTGCGCGAGCACATCAATAACCGCAGCCCATATGTCCTGAAGAGAATTCATATATTTCGTTACCCCTCTTTACAAGCGATTTTATCCCATTTTTTTAACTGATTCATTATAACAAAATTATAGCCGTCTTGCAAGATATATATATAATAATGTATAAGAATTTCGAACATTTTTTTGTCTTTTGTTGATACTTGCGCGGCTTGACAAGTGATTATATAATGTTATGGCAATGAAATTATTAAATCAGCAGATTTTTGAAAACAAGGAAGCCGCCGCCCTCCCGTGCCTGCTCGAGAGCGGAGGACTTCCTGCGCTCATTTCGGGGCTTTCCTCGGTGCACAGGGCAAATTTAGCCGCCGCACTTTTTGAACGGCTGGAAATGCCGCTTTTCGTTATTTGCCCCGATGAAGCCTCTGCCGACGGCTTTGCCCGAGATTTAGAGGCGATGACGGGTGTTAAGCCGAGTATTCTGTTTTCACGCGATTTTACCTTTTATCCCACGCTTGCAGCCTCCCGTCAGGCAGAGCAGCAGCGTATAAGCACGCTAAGTGCGCTTATACGCGGTGAAAGCCGCATTACCGTGGCGACGGTATCCGCGCTTTTGCAGCGCACCATGCCGCCGCAGACACTGCTCGATGCCGGCTTTGAGGTAACAGACGGCGGCGAATGTCCCCCCGAGGAGCTGGAAAGGGTCTTGCTTCGCTGCGGCTATGAGAAATGCGAGCAGGTCGAGGGTACGGGTCAGTATGCGCGCCGGGGCGGCATTCTGGATTTCTTCTCACCCATGTATCAAGAGCCTGTCAGAATTGAATTTTGGGGCGACGATATCGACTCCATGGGCTTTTTCGATGTGCACACCCAGCGCAGAACGCAGGCAATTGATAAGTGCCGCATTCTTCCGGCGGCGGAGGCACTTGTTTCGCTTTCCGGCGGCGGCAGGCAGGCGGTGTGCAAAAAGCTCTCGGCGATGGCGGACCGCTGCTCCCGTCATAAGAGCTCGCCGCAGCTAAAAGACCTTGAAGCAACCCTCAGAGGCGATATTGAGCGCATTGAAAACGATATTCGTCTCGAGGATCTCGACAGATACCTGCCGCTGCTCTACGAGCCTGCCTACGGTGCGGATTACATTCCTTCCGACTGCTTCGTGCTGTTTGACCAGCCGCCCAGATGCGCCGACCGCGCAAAGGGCTTTAATAAGCAGCTCGGCGAGGATATATCCGCCTTGACGAAAAAGGGTATGCTCGCCGTGACGGCGGAATCGTTCAGAATGTCCTTTGACGAATTGTGCCGAAGCCTGTCGGATTTCCCCGTTTACATGGCAGACGCCTTCACCGTGGGCAGATACCCCATCGAACCTAAAACGCTGTGCTCAATTCCGGCAAAGCAATTGCCAAGCTACGCAGGCTCGGTAAAGACCGCGGCAGACGATGTTTCGCTGTACTTAAAGCAGGGCTACCGAGTTGTGGTGCTTGCGGGAGATATGCGCCGCGCACAGGTCCTGCAGGATTTCTTTAAGGATAACGGCATAAAGGCTCTTATGTTCGAGGAGCTTAAAAAAATGCCCGAGTGCGGCGAGTGCTTCATAGCCGTCGGCGCGATGAGCGCAGGCATTGAATATCCGGGGCTTAAGCTTGCTATCATCACCGACGCGCAGCTTATCCGTGTGCGTGAGCACAAAAGCGGCAAACGGAAAAAAGCACCCTCCAACCGAGAGCGCATAAACTCCTACGCAGACCTTTCCCCCGGCGACTATGTCGTTCACGAGGTGCACGGAATAGGCCGCTTTGCCGGCATCCACAAGATGAAGGTGGACGGCTTTGAAAAGGATTATATAAAAATCTGCTACGCAGGCTCGGACAGCTTGTATGTTCCGGCAACGCAGCTTGATATGGTGACAAAATACCTCGGCGCGGGTGAGGAGCACAAGGTAAAGCTGTCTAAAATGGGCGGCGCGGAGTGGACGAAAACGCGCAACCGCGCCAAGGCGGCGACAAAGAAGCTTGCCAAGGAGCTTATCGCGCTCTATGCCGAAAGATCACGAGTGCCGGGTCATGCCTTTGCCGAGGATACCGCGTGGCAGAGGGAATTTGAGGATAACTTCGGCTACACGGAAACGGACGATCAGCTCAGGTGCATAAGCGAAATTAAAGCCGATATGGAATCGAGCGTTCCCATGGACAGACTGCTGTGCGGCGATGTCGGCTACGGCAAAACGGAGGTTGCTCTGCGCGCTGTTATGAAGTGCATTTTGGATAACCGCCAGGCGGCTGTTCTCGTTCCGACAACGGTGCTTGCCCAGCAGCATTATCAGACCGCGCTGCAGCGGTTTTTCGGCTTTCCCGTGACCGTTGAGGTGCTCAGCCGCTTCAGAACTCCGGCGCAGACAGCAAAAACGCTCGATGACCTCAAAACCGGCAAGTGCGACCTTGTTATAGGCACGCACAGGCTTTTGCAGAAGGATGTAAAATTCAAAAATCTCGGACTGCTCATCGTTGACGAGGAGCAGCGCTTCGGTGTGTCGCACAAGGAGCATATAAAGGAAATGTCGAGGGGCGTGGATGTGCTCACGCTGTCGGCTACGCCCATACCCCGAACGCTCAACATGGCGCTGTCGGGCATCCGCGATATGTCGTCTATCGACGAGCCGCCGCAGGACAGACTGCCGGTGCAGACCTTCGTCATGGAGCATGACTGGTCGGTGCTGTGCGACGCGATAAACCGCGAACTGCAAAGGGGCGGTCAGGTGTATTACCTGCACAACCGCATAGATAATATAGAGCGCACCGCCGTGAGAATTCGCGAGATGCTCGGCGGCGAGGTCACCGTAGGCGTTGCCCACGGTCAGATGGATAAGGATATGCTTGCCTCCGTCATGGAGGAGGTCACCGAGGGCAAGGTGCAGGTGCTTGTCTGTACTACGATAATCGAAACGGGCATTGACATTCCGAATGTCAACACCCTGATCATTGAGGACGCGGACAAAATGGGTCTTGCCCAGCTCCACCAAATACGCGGCAGGGTTGGCCGCTCGACCCGCCGTGCCTCGGCGTATCTCACCTTTAGGCAGAACAAGGTGCTCAGCGAGATAGCCGAAAAGCGGCTTACCGCTATACGCGAGTTTGCCGAGTTCGGCTCGGGCTTCAAGATAGCCATGCGCGACCTTGAGATAAGGGGCGCAGGCAATCTTCTCGGTGCAGAGCAGTCGGGACATATGATAGATGTCGGCTACGATATGTATATGAAGCTTCTGAGCGAGGCGGTGCTTACCGAGCGCGGAATTGCCCCCGAAAAGCGCGCGGATTGCTCGGCGGATCTGTCGGTGAGCGCAAATATTCCGGAAAGCTACATCCGCTCACCCGAGCAGCGCATGGATATCTACCGCCGCATCGCGCTTATCCGTACCGAGGATGAGGCAGACGACCTCACCGATGAGATAATCGACCGCTTCGGCGATCCGCCGCCGTCTGTAAACGCGCTTATCCATGTCGCACTTCTTCGCGGCGAGGCAGGCAAGGCAGGCATCAGCGATATTCAGCAGAAAAACGGGCTTTTGCGCTTCACGCTGGAAAATTTCGATATGGAAAAGGTGTCGAGACTGTATGCCAGACCCGAATATAAGGGTAAGCTAAAGGTCGAGGCAGGCACTAAGCCCTGCGTCAGTCTCAAAATTCAGTCGAAGACACGCACCATCGACGAGGCAAGGAAATTTGTTGCTGCATGGAGTTCGGAATAAAGTTAACGATTTGTTCTGGATTATTGCTAAAATATGTATTAGAATAAGCTAAATCAATTACGATTGGAGATTAACGATGAAAAAGTTTGTTGCGATACTGCTCGTTTCAGTGCTCGCACTCGGCTGTCTTGCCGGCTGCGGCTCAAAAAATGAGGACACCGTCATGACCGTTGACGGCGTTGATGTGAGCTTTGACGAGTATATGTACTACCTCAATACCGCGGCATCAACGCTCATAAGCTACTACCAGGCCTCCACCGGCGGCGGCGTCGATTGGGACGGCGTGTGCATCTATGACAAGACCAAGACCAATGCCGAGTGGTGCATTAACGAAGCTCTCTACAATGCCGCTCAGGGCTGCGTTATCATGAGTAAGGGCAAGAGCATGAACGCCCTGCCCACCGACGAGCAGCTAAAGTCTCTTGAGGACAATATCAGTACCATCAGGAAAAACTACGAGGAAAGCGACGACCCCGATGCTGCCTTTGCCGACGCGCTAAACGGTCAGGGATTTACGCTCGAGTCCTTCAAGGCGGTTAATAAGATAAACTTCACCCTCGGCAATATCTTTACCTCACTCTACGGCGAAAACGGCGAGAAGCTAAGCGACGAAAAGCTTCAGACCTACATCGATGAAAACGGCTTCATGACCAGCGCCCACATCCTGTTCAGAACCAAGGAGGATGTCGAGGGCGAGAACGGTCAAACCACTCAAAAGGAGCTTTCCGACTCGGCTAAGGCGGAGAAAAAAGCACAGGCAGAGAAGCTGTGCAAGGAGCTCAAGGCGATAAAGGACGATACCCAGCGTAAGGAAAAGTTCTTTGAGTACATGAAGGAGTACAGCGAGGACCCCGGCAAGGAATCCTTCCCCAACGGCTACTGCTTCACCGAGGGCACGATGGTCGAGGAGTACACCGACACCACCAAGGAGCTTAAAAATTACGAGGTTTCCGATGTTGTCGAATCCGACTTCGGCTATCACATCATAATGCGCCTGCCCACCGTCTCGAGCGATGTCGATACCGCCAATCAGTACGGCTACACCCTCGGGCAGATGGCGTCAAGCTATGATTTTGACGAAGAGATGAAGACTTGGAATGTCACCGACAAGGCAAAGTTCAATTCCAAGTACAAAAGCTTTGATTTCACCCAATTCTTCGGCGACGCCGGCTTCACCTACACGACCTACGCAAAGCTTAATGCCGACAAGAAATAATC
>JAEDIN010000028.1 GCA_016292445.1 Oscillospiraceae bacterium
TTCCTAACCTGCTACTTGTAATTCTTATTCAGGCAATCTTAGGCGATGCAAATGTTTTCAGCATATCTTTGGTCATCGGCATCACAAGTTGGACCAGTATTGCAAAGGTTGTGCGCACAGAGGTGCGGCAGATACGAAACAGCGAGTATGTTGTTGCTTCAAGATGCATGGGTGCAGGCTTTTTCCACATTCTTTGGAAGCACCTGACTCCGAATTTCGTTTCATCCATCATGTTCATGGTGGTAATGAATGTCCGAAGTGCCATAGTATCCGAGTCAACGCTTAGCTTTATGGGCATCGGACTTCCCATCGAGATAATATCATGGGGCAGTATGCTTTCACTGTCAGAAAATGCTCTGCTCACAGGCTCGTGGTGGATAATTTTTATCCCCGGACTTTTCCTTGTAGCAACCCTGATGTGCCTCACAGAAATAGGAAATTACCTGCGGCGCAATGTAAATCGAAAGCAAAGCAATCTGTAAATTACTGCACAGCGACGAGACTTGCTCGCCGCTGTGCAAACTTTATCTGTAGATCTTCTCATCTGCCACGGCAAGAATGCCCACTGGTGTACTTTTAGGGCAAATACACTGCCTTTACGCACCGTTTGGGGCAAATAAAGCAATCCCGTAACCTTTTGGTTGCGGGATTTTTTATTGCAAATAAACACAGAATCCGAAAGGTCAAGGGGAGTGGCTCAATAGAACTCTCTTGCCAAGACAGCGGATTCTGCGATGTAGGAATCATATCAGACAAAAGCTTAATTTTCAATAATGACAGCTTGTCAGGCTGTGTTCCTGTGTTTTTTGCTGAATATAAAAAAGCCTCGGTTTTCACCGAGGCTTTAAGTATGTCTTTAATTACAGAGTGTCAAGACCCTGCTTGAGGTCGTCGATAATGTCCTCGTAGTTTTCCAGACCGACGCTGAGACGAATCAGACCTGCTGCAATGCCGGAGGCCTTGAGTTCTTCCTCGGTGTAGGTTGAGTGGGTCATGGAAGCGGGATGCTCGATAAGAGTTTCTGCATCGCCGAGGGAAACGGCAACGGTTATAAGCTTGAGGGAGTTAACGAGCTTTGCGCCTGCTGCACGGCCGCCCTTGACCTCGAAGGAGATCATGCCGCCGAAGTCCTTCATCTGCTTTGCAGCGATTTCGTGACCAACATGGGATTCGAGACCGGGGTAGTAGACCTTCTCGACTGCAGGGTGATTGTCAAGGAACTCAGCGACCTTCTTTGCGTTGAGGCAGTGCTTCTGCATACGGATCTCAAGAGTCTTAAGACCGCGGAGAATGAGGAATGCGCAGAACGGATCCATAACTGCACCGGTCATATCCTTAAGACCGAACATACGGACCTCGGTGCAGAACTCGGCAGAGCCGACAACGAATCCCGCTATTACATCTCCGTGACCGTTGAGATACTTGGTCGCGGAGTGGACAACGACATCGGCACCCAGCTTCAGAGGATTCTGCAGAGCAGGGGAGGCAAAGGTGTTGTCGCAAACGACCTTGATGTCCTTGTTGTATGCGTGAGCAATTTCAGCGACAGCGGTGATATCGGTTATTTTAAGATTGGGATTTGCGGGGGTCTCAAGGTAGACGCAGCAGGTGTTGGGCTTAAGGTGTGCCTTAACAGCCTCAAGGTCGGAGGTGTCGATGAAATCGACCTCAACACCGTAGCGGCTCATGCCGTGATTAAGCAGCGCAAAGGTGCAGCCGTACAAGGTGCCGTCGGCAATGATGTGCTTGCCTGCACCTGCGATGGTCCACAGTGCGGAAGAGATAGCACCCATGCCCGATGCAGTTGCAACACAAGCCTCGCCGCCTTCAAGAGCGGCAATCTTGCTTTCAAGCACAGATGTGGTGGGATTACCCAGACGGGTGTAGATGTAACCTGCCTCCTCACCGGCGAAGCGATGGCCGCCCTGTTCGCAGCTATCGAATACGAAGGTAGAGGTCTGGTAGATGGGAGTAGTCAGAGCACCGTACTGGGTGTCCTTGACATTGCCTGCGTGAATGGCCTTAGTGCCAAAGCCGAACTTTTCGTTGTTCATTGGTTTTCCTCCTGAATAAAAAATAATACCGTGTGTGCGTTTATATTAAAACTTTAACATATTTTTGTATGTTTACGGTAATTCCCTTATTCTAATGCTTGATATAGATTTTTTCTATATCAAAAGCGAAAAACTAACCGGGCACGGTGCATTAACACCGACCCGGCCGGTCAAATTCAATTATACTTTGATAAAACCACACAGATAATCAAATGGAATACAAAGAGCATTTATAAATTATGCTTATAATTTTTTTGAATATCAAATCAAGTCAAATGTCCTCGAGAATACGACGGAGAATATCGACAAAGCGCTGCTCAAGCTCGTTAAGCGGCAGACCGCGCAGATGGATATAACCAAGGCGCATTTCATTATCCGCATCGGCAAGGGGAACGGTAACAAGGCGGTCGTCACCGTAGCCGTCAGGGAGCACGCCGCTGCCGGTCGAAACGGCATCGGTGTGTGCCATTATGTTGTAAATAGTTGCACGGTCGTTTACATACACGACGCGATTAAAGTCGGAAGCGGTGCCAACGACAGCTTCCTCGGCGTAGTTCATGTTGCTCTCGGACTGCGTAAACATGGCATAGGGGTAATCATATAGCTGCTCAAGATGCACGGAGCTTTTGCCGGCAAGCGGATGCTCCTTCCTCATAAACACCCGAGGTCTGACGGTTGAGAGCTCAAAAAATTCGAGATGTTTTTCGTTGAGAATACGGCGGATAAAGTGCTCGGTCATGTTAGATACGAACAGAATACCGAGATCACTCTGCCGTGTACTGACCTCGCCTATGACGCTTGACATCTCCATCTCCTTGAGACTGACATCCAGCCTTGGCTCATTAAGCAGATGCAAAAACTCCACAAACGCCTTTGCGCAAAAAGGGTACCTCTGCGAAGCAATGGACAGACGCACTCTGTTCTCTGCGTTCTGTTCGCTGTAATAGCGACTGATCTTACGATTGCCCTCCACAAGCGGAGTAATCATTGCAATAAGACTGCGTCCGTCGTCGGTAAGAGATACACCTCTGTTTGAACGATGAAAAATTGTTATCCCGAGCTCCTTTTCTGCCTCGGCAATTGCGCTTGAAAGTGCAGCCTGTGATATAAAAAGGCACTGAGCGGCACGATTGATTGAACCGCATTTTTCAACCTCGATTATATAGCTCATTTGCAGCAGAGTCACGGATTATCACCCCTTTAATATAAGCATACCCTAAAACTGCAATATGTGCAAGCACACAGATTAGCTAAAATTGTTGACAATTGTACAATATCCATGATAATGTGAAAATAAATTAAACGTGAGAGGAGCAAAGCCATGAAAAAGCGCGTTATTTCACTTTTTACAGTTTTACTGCTCGCATTATCCCTTTTCGGAACAACGGTCTTTGCCGACGCTTATTGTCTTGAAGCAAGTACGGATACGGCAGTTTGCATCGAGGACACCGACTGGAAGGGCTCGGGAAAAATCGTTTTCTACCCCAAGACACTTGAATCAAACGATGAAACATATCCCGTTGTAGTCTGGGCAAACGGCACAGGCTGCGTTACAAGCCTTTATTATGACCTTCTGCGCAGCTTTGCAAGCGCAGGTTATATTGTTGTTGCAGACACCACCGTTATGTCTGCCGACGGCAAAGACCAGATAAGCGCTATTGATTACATAGCCGAAAAGAGTGCACAGCCTGACAGCATTCTGTACGGCAGAGTGAATATGGAAAAAATCTGTGCCGCCGGACACTCTCAGGGCGGAAGAAGCGCAATCAATGCCGCAGCAGCCGACAGCAGGATAAGCTGTGTGCTTTCGATAGCAGGCTCGAGCTTCAAAAACGAAGCCAAGGGCGTTACCTGTCCTGCATTCTTCATGACCGGCACGGCGGACCTCATGGTGCTGTCCTCCGTGTGGGTAAAGCCGGCGTATGAAGCAGTGCAGGGAAGTGCGGTTTATGCCTCACTGAAAGGCGGAATACATACCACCTGCATTACAAATCATGAGAAGATAAGCGGATATGCTATTGCATGGCTTGACGCAAATCTTAAGGGCAGCGACGAAGCGGCGGCAGTATTTGCACCCAACGGAGCTCTTGCAAACGACAAGGCGTGGAAAAGCTTTGCCTGCAAATAAGGCTATAATAACAAACACCCGATGTTCGATTGAACATCGGGTGTTTTGCTATACACTTTTTTAATCTTCTGTGTTTTCCTTGCCGAGATAGCTTATAAGCAGCTCGTGCATAAGCTCATCGCGGTCAATACGGCAGATAAGGCTTCTTGCGTTGTTGTAGTTGGTGATATAGGTCGGATCCTCCGACAAAATATAACCGACAAGCTGATTTATGGGATTGTAGCCTTTCACTTTAAGAGAGTTGTATACGGACGACAAAATTTCGCGCATCTCGGTTTTACTGTCAATAACGGTAAATCTTCTCGTGATGTCCTCCATAAATAATCCCTCCTGACATAATAATATAATTAAATATATTATAACCACTTCGGGGGCAAATGTAAAGTGATTTAGCCGCAATTATTCCCTTTAAAGCTAATATTAGGGCAGCTTAGCGTATCTTTGCACCAAATTTGCTCTCAAGAGCAGACAAAACTGCGTTCATCGTCTCCTCGGCGTGTTCATCGGTAAGCGTCTGATCATCGGCGCGCATGGTCAGCGAGAATGCAACGGACTTCATGCCGTCGGCAATATGACTGCCTGTGTAAATGTCAAACAGGGTGCATTTTCTAAGGTACTTGCCGCCGTTTTTCATGATGCAGTCAATAAGGTGTGCAACGGGAATTTTTTTATCACACACAACTGCAATGTCGCGGGAAACAGCCGGGAAGCGGGGCAGCGGGGTGTAAACGGGGTCATTGCCGCGGGCGTTCAACAGTGCCTTGAGTGAAAGCTCTGCGCAGTAAAGCTCAGCGTCAATGCCATAGTTCTGAGCAACCAGCGGGTGTATCTGACCGAATACGCCGATATACTCATCACCGCACCAAACATTTGCACAGCGACCGGGGTGGTAAGACGGATTATCGGTGCAGGCCTCGTAACTAATGTCATCTGCGCGAATATCTCCGAGAATAGCCTCAACAACGCCCTTGAGGGTGAAGAAATTCGTGCCGTTGCCGTAAGTGCCGAGTGTGAGGTACTTAGACTCGATAGCCAGACCGTCCTCACCGCCGAGACCGTAGGTTCTGCCTATCTCGTAAAGCTTTACCGCCTTGTTGCGGAAGTTAAAGTTGCGGGTGAGTATCTCCAGCATGGAGGGCAGGGTGGTGGTACGCATGATGGAGGTGTCCTCGCCGAGGGGATTGAGAATTTTGAAGCTTTCTCTTCTCGGGTCGTCTGCTGCCCAGCGAATCTTGTCATAGTAGGTGGGGGAGATGAAGGAGTAGGTGATTATCTCATCATAGCCGACTGCGCGGCAAATGCTTCCGAGCTGCTGCTCGAGAAGCTGCTCTGCGTTGTAGCCGCCTCTTGTGGTCTCACCGCGGACGAGGGTGCAGGGAATGTTATTGTAACCGTAGAAACGGGCAACCTCCTCGGAAAGGTCGGAGTAATGCACAACATCGGCACGCCATGAGGGAACTGTAACAGTCTCGCCGTCAACGCCGAACTGCAGGGATTTGAGTATGCGCAGCATCTCGGCGGTTTCGACATCCGTTCCGAGAAGCTCGTTGATTTTGTCGGGGCGTAGTGCAAGCACGGTGGGTTCGGGCAGGTGGTTTACAACATCGATAACACCGTCAACGACCTTGCCTGCGCCGAGCATTTCGACAAGCTCGCAGGCACGGTTAACTGCCGGAAGAGTGTTGTACGGGTCAAGGCCCTTTTCAAACTTTGCCGATGCCTCGGTTCTCATACCGAGAGCCAGCGCACCCTTTCTGATGCAGGTGCCGTCAAAGTTTGCAGATTCAAATACGACATCGACCGTATCGTCAACTATTTCGCTGTTTTCGCCGCCCATAATGCCTGCGAGACCGACTGCGCGGGTGTCGTCGGCGATAACGAGCATATTGGAATTGAGCTTACGCAGATTTCCGTCAAGCGTGGTAAGAGTTTCACCGTCAGTAGCTCGGCGAACAACTATCTTGCCGCCCTTGACATAGCGGTAGTCAAATGCGTGCATCGGCTGGCCGTATTCCATCATTACATAGTTTGTGATATCAACTATGTTGTTGATGGGGCGAACGCCCATAGCGCGCAGACGCTCACGCATCCACTTGGGTGAGGGAGCTATCTTGACATTGCGCACAATGCGTGCGGTGTAACGGGGACACAGGTCGGCGGCAGGGACCTCAACCGTCAAAAGCTCGTCAAGCTTGCCGTCAGCACCGCCCTTAACGATCGGTTCATGCAGCTTGAGCGTCTTGCCGAAGGTTGCGGCAGCTTCTCTTGCAAGACCGATAATAGAAAGACAGTCGGGACGGTTCGGGGTTATCTCAAACTCGACAACATGGTCGTCTGCTCCAATAATAGGTTTAATATCGTCACCGGGCTTAATGCCATCCTCGTGCAGGATGAAAATGCCGTCGGGAATGCAGTTGGGAAACTCGCACTGTTGGGCATGAAGGTCTGCAAGGGTGCATATAGTGCCGGACTTGGTGTTGTAGGCAAGCATATCGTCCTCGTGGATATTCTGGCATGAAGTGTGACAGGTGACCTCACTGTCGCCGAGGGAAAGAACGCAGTCAAACTCGTTAATGCCGGCAGCTGCAACGCTTAATGCTTTTGCGGCGACAACAGGTCCGAATACCTTTGCGCCGGGCTGAATGTCGGCAGGAATGGAGGGCTTATCCGCATCGATGGGGTGATAGTTTCCGAGAATTGCGGCAGCCTTTATTTCGGCGTAGGGGAAGTCACGCTCATCAAGACCCAGCTCATAAAGTCCGCAGAGCATACCGTCGGAAACTTCGCCACGGAGCTTGCCTTTGGTGATTTTCTTGCCGCCGGGAAGCGTGGAATTGTGGAGTGCGGTGGGAACGAGATCGCCTGTATGCACATTCCATGCACCGGTGACTATCTGAATGGGCTCAGCCTGACCTGCGTCAACACTGCAAATCCACATATGGTCGGAATTGGGGTGCTTTTCCATGGACAGGACTCTACCGACAACGATGTTTGATATCTCTGCGCCGAGATCCTCGTAGGTCTCGACCTTTGAGCCGGAGAGAGTCATTGCCTCGGCAAATTCGCGATCGTCTATATCACTGACGGAAACGCCGTCTATAAATTCATTAAGCCATTTTCTGCTAAGATTCATATTATCAACCTACCTTTCTCAGAACTGCTCCAGGAAGCGGACATCATTTTCAAAGATTAGTCGCAGGTCGGAGATCTTAAAGCGGCGCATAGCGAGCCTTTCAAGACCCATGCCGAATGCCCAACCGGTGTATTCCTCGCTGTTTATACCACTCATTTCGAGAACACGGGGGTGTATCATGCCCGCACCGAGAACCTCGATCCAGCCCTCACCCTTACAGGTGGGGCAGCCCTTGCCGCCGCACTTGTGGCACTGTACATCCATTTCACAGCTCGGCTCGGTAAACGGGAAGTGATGGGGGCGGAAGCGAGTGACCGTGCCCTCGCCGAAAAGCTCCTCCATAACGGCGTTGAGCGTGCCCTTGAGGTCAGCCATGGTAACACCCTTGTCGATGACCATGCCTTCAACCTGATGGAACATGGGAGAGTGGGTGGCGTCAACCTCGTCCTTGCGGTATACTCTGCCCGGAGCGATAATGCGGATAGGCAGCGGCATAGTCTCCATTGCGCGTACCTGCATGGGGCTTGTCTGCGAGCGAAGCATCACGCGGCTGTCGGTATCAAAATAGAAGGTGTCCGACCAGTCGCGGGAGGGGTGACCCTCCTCGGCGTTGAGCTTATCAAAGTTGTAGGTTGCAAGCTCGACCTCGGGACCGTCAAGCACCGTGAAGCCCATGCCCACGAATATATCCTTTATTTCGTCAAGAGCCTTGTACATCGGGTGCTTGTGACCGAGCTTAACCTCGTCGCCGGGGATGGTAACATCGACTGCCTCAAGCTCAAGCTTTGCCTCAAGTGCCGCTGCTTCAAGCCTTGTGCGGGCGTTTTCAATGCTCTTTTCAAGCTCTGCTCTGAGCTGATTTGCAAGCTGGCCCATAACGGGGCGCTCCTCGGCGGAAAGCTTGCCCATCTGCTTCAGAATAGCCGTCAGCTCACCCTTTTTACCAAGATACTTGACTCTGAGAGCCTCGAGAGCATCAATACTGTCTGCGCCGGTGATGGCCTTGACAGCATTCTCTCTCAATTCCTGCATAAGTGCTTTCATATTCTCTCTCCTTAGAAAAATATATATTAAACAAAAAAACAGCCCTTCATCCCGCAAAGGGACGAAAGACTTTCTTCCGCGGTACCACCCAAATTCGATACAAGCTCGCACTTTGTGCCGTAACGGGGCATACCGCCGATAATTAGTCGGAGCTCACGGGCGAACTAAATGCGCTTGCCATGGGCGGCTTACAGCCGGTGACCGCCGTTCTCTGTCTGACAAGGAAAGCATTATCTTCCCGATCGTCGCAATACCATATAACATTGATATTAAAGCTCACATTTAAAAAAAAGTCAAGAGAAAATTTGACTAATGAAAGCCGGACGACTATAATACAATAAACTGTAGGAGGTAAGCGGCATGCGAAAACTGGTGCTACCGCTAATGATAAGCCTCGTCATTCTCTGCGGATGCGCAGACAGCGGCGAGGAAAGCTTCATGCAATTCATGCAGCAGGTGTCTGCTGCGAATGAGATTGGCTTTGACGCGCTTGTCAGAGCCGAATACAGCGATAAAACAGCGGAGTTCAAGCTGGGTTACACTCAGGATGAAAACGGTGCCGTTGTGGAAATCAAAGAGCCGGAGCTTATTGCCGGAATAAAGGCAAGGGTGTCCAAGGATGGCACACAGCTTGAGTATGACGGTGCTGTTTTGGATATCGGGACTTTTGGAGAGAGCGAGCTAAGTCCGATGTCGGCATTGCCGCTTCTTGCAAAAACGATGCGTGAGGGACATATCGACATTGTTTGGACAGAGGACGATATGCTCGTGGCACGGATTATTCCGTCGGACGATTTCACCGTGACGCTGTGGCTTTCGTCGGAGCTTGAGCCTTTGAACGCCGAAATAACCTACCGGGAGAAATCAGTCGTATTTATCGAGATAAGCGACTGGAAAGTGAGCTGACTATGAAGGATCTGCAAAAGAGAACATGGGCTGAAGTGAGCCTTGATAATATCGAGCACAATTACCGTGCTATAAGAGCCGGAATGCCCGAGGGCTGCCGTTTCCTTGGCGTCGTCAAGGCGGATGCCTACGGTCACGGAGCGGTCGAGGTTGCAAAACGCCTCGAAAAGTGCGGCGCGGACTATCTTGCCATTGCCTGCCTCGACGAGGC
Source organism: Oscillospiraceae bacterium (assembly GCA_016292445.1). Taxonomy (GTDB): domain Bacteria; phylum Bacillota; class Clostridia; order Oscillospirales; family Oscillospiraceae; genus F23-B02. Next base: position 9,477 of record JAEDIN010000028.1, read on the forward strand.
ATTGGAGTTGCGCAAGAGCGGCGTCAAAATGCCGATTTTAATACTCGGACATACTCCGCCGGAGTATATCAGAGAGCTGCTTGACAATGACCTTACTCAGACCGTTAGCTGCGAGGCAAAGGGTGTTGAGTATTCAAATGCTGCACTCGAGCTTGGCGGCACTCTTAAAATTCACATTAAGCTTGACACCGGAATGTCAAGACTCGGTTTTTTGTGTGCCGGCAACTACTTTGACGAGGGTGTGCAGAGCGTTATCCGCACCTGCAAGCTTCCGGGTATACAAGCCGAGGGCGTTTACACCCATTTTGCCGTGTCCGACTATACTGATAATGAGAGCATTGAGTACACCAAAAAGCAGTTTGAGCTTTTTATGCGCGTTATAAACGGTGCAGAGCAGCTCGGCAGTGTGAAATTCAAGATTCGTCACTGTGCAAACAGCGGTGCCGTCGTAAATCACCCCGAGATGATGCTCGACATGGTACGCCCCGGATTCTTGCTGTACGGCTACGGTGATGAGGGCAAGTTGGGCTTAAAGCCTGCCATGCGCATGGTGAGTACCGTCAGTACCATCAAATACTATGAGCCGGGTACCTGCGTGAGCTACGGCAGACACTATGTCACCGACAAGCGCACCAGAATGGGTGTTGTCGCCGCCGGCTATGCCGACGGTATTCCTTGGGCGGCAGCAAATAAGTGCTCCTACTTCTCCGAGGGGAGTGCGGTAAAGCAGTGCGGCAACATCTGCATGGATATGAGCATGGTCGATCTGACAGACTGCCCGAAGGTAAATGTCGGCAGCGAGGTGGAGATTTTCGGTGAAAATGCCTCCATTGAAAAGCTTGCAGAAGCCGCCGGTACAATAGTTTATGAGCTTTTGTGCGCGGTGTCAAAGCGTGTCCCGAGAATTTATAAATAAAGCGATTGTATAATTTTTGGTTCACCGTGGGAGAATGTAATCAGCACACTACATAAAATGTAGCGGGCGACTATCATTCGGAGTGTGAATTAAATTGAGTATAGTCAAGCGCGGAGATATATATTATGCCGACCTTAGCCCCGTTGTGGGCTCCGAGCAGGGTGGGATGAGACCCGTTCTGATAGTACAGAACGACACAGGCAATAAACACAGCCCAACGGTTATTGCCGCTGCTATAACGAGTCAGACGGGCAAAGCAAGACTTCCGACCCATATTGAGCTTGACGCGCAAAGCGTCGGCTTATCCCGTGACAGCGTAATTTTGCTTGAGCAGATACGAACCATCGACAAATCCAGACTGCGTGAACGCATGGGAAAGCTCGATGATACTACTATGACCAAGGTCGATAACGCAATTGCGGTAAGCTTTGGACTTTAAGACAAAACCCCGAGGTATACCTCGGGGTTTTTGCATATAGGAGGACTTATGGAAAAATATCCGGTTTTTATTGACGGCAAGGAGTGCGGCAGCTTGAGCGCATATACCGAGGGACTGATGACAAAGCTTGAAGCCGAGTGCTGCCACAGCGAAAAGCTTGTACGGCTGTACATATTCGGCAGCGGTAAAAGCGCGTATCTCGGCGTGATGCAGCCGGATAACGGCAAATTGCGCCTAACAAAGAAGCTCTCACGGGCGCAAATGCGCAAATTTCCCGAGAAAATCGAATATGCATCGGATAAGCCCATGGAGGAAAAGGAAGAACCCGTTCAGCCAAAAACAGATGACTTGCTTTGGTTTTCAACTCCGCAGGGCATTCTGACCTGCATTAACGGAAATCAAAGGCTTATTGCCATGCCTGCGGATATGCGCGCATCGCGGTATACTAAAAGAATAATTCGCATAATAAACGGCAGGGAGTATGTAGTTTTCCCCGGAAAAAGAAATTTACATTGTTAGTGGAAATCTTAACATATATGTGGTATGCTTTAATAAACACATAGGAGGTGCACGATATGCTGATGACAGATATAATCGTAAAAAAGCGTGACGGCTTGAAACTCTCTGCCGAGGAGATAGAGTATGTTGTAAACGGCTACACGAAGGGGGATATCCCCGATTATCAGATGTCTGCACTTCTCATGGCGATACTTATTCGCGGCATGGACAGCGAGGAAACGCTGCAGCTCACCATGGCGATGATGCACAGCGGCGAGACGCTTGATTTGAGCAAAATCAGCGGCGTTAAGGCGGATAAGCATTCCACCGGCGGAGTCGGCGATAAGACCTCGCTGATACTTTGCCCCATGGTTGCGGCACAGGGTGTGAAGATTGCAAAGATGTCCGGAAGAGGTCTGGGTCATACCGGCGGAACGATAGATAAGCTTGAAAGCTTCCCGGGCTTTAACACCGGCATTTCCGAGGAAACATTCGTTTCTAATGTCAATAACTTCGGCATAGCCATCGCGGGACAGACTGCCGATCTGGATCCGGCGGACAAGAAAATGTACGCCCTGCGCGATGTCACGGGAACCGTTCCGAGCATACCGCTTATAGTAAGCAGCATCATGTCGAAGAAGCTTGCAGCAGGAGCTGATGTCATAGTTTTGGATGTCAAGACGGGCAGCGGCTCTTTCATGGAAACCGAGGAGCAGGCGAGAGAGCTTGCAACAGAGCTTGTCAGAGTGGGCAAGCTTGCGGGCAAGAAGACCGTAGGCGTTATAACCGATATGGACGAACCCTTGGGAAATGCGATAGGCAACGCACTTGAGGTCAAGGAAGCCATCGAGGTTTTGAAAGGCGAAAAGAAGGGCGAGCTTCTCGAGCTTTGTCTGACCTTAGGCTCATGTATACTCACGCAGGCAGAAATAGCCGCAACCGAGGAGCAGGCTCGCGAAATGCTGATAAAAGGCATCGAGGACGGTAGCGCGCTCAATAAACTTGCCGAGCTTGTCAAGGGACAGGAGGGCGACCCCGAAGCCGTCTATAACACGGATATGCTCCCTAAAGCACCCGTGCAGTATGAGGTGCTCAGCGACAAAACCGGCTATGTAAAGCATATTTCGGCAAAGGATGTGGGGCTTGTCTCCATGCAACTCGGCGGCGGCAGGGTGACAAAGGAAAGCGTCATCGATCTCTCAGTCGGCGTTATCCTCAATAAGAAGGTCGCAGACCGCGTCGAAGCCGGCGAGAGCCTTGGCACTATCCACGCGCAGACCCTTGAGAAGGCGAAGGAAGCCGCACTGCTTCTTAGAAACTGCTACACGATCGTTTCTGAGCCTGTCGCTAAATCCAAGTTCATCAAAGGCATAGTAAAATAAGAAAAAATGCTGAAAGCATTTGCTTTCAGCATTTTTTCAGTTCAGCCCACAAAAGCAATTATAACCGAAACGAAAGCTATCAGAACCGCGGCTGCGATCTCTCCTGCCCAGACTTTCCTGACCGTTGCCTCGGAAATATCAACGGTATTGGTGACGGTCTCGGGCTTTTCGGTCTTTTCAAGATTGATTTTAGGAATTTTCATAAATCTTTAAAGAAACGGCGGACATTGTCCGCCGTTTTTATACTAAATTATTCTGCCTCGGCGAGTGCCTTTGCTTCTTCGATGACCTTCTGCTGAATGTTGCCGGGAGCTTCCTCGTAGCGAATAAACTTGCAGGAGAAGGAGCCGCGGCCCTGAGTCATGGAGCGCAGATCGATGGTGTAGGAGCTCATCTCTGCCATGGGGACTTCAGCCTCAACTATCTGCATACCGTCTTCTGCGTTCATGCCGAGAACGGTGCCGCGACGCTTGGAGGAGATATCGGACATGATATCGCCGAGGTTTGCGTCGGGAATGGTGACCTGGAGAAGGCCGATAGGCTCAAGGATGGTGGGCTTTGCCTTGGGAATACCGTCCTGATATGCAAGACGGGCAGCGGTCTGGAATGCCATGTCGTTGGAGTCAACGGGATGGTAGGAGCCATCATACAGAGTGGCCTTCAGGCCAACCAGAGGATAGCCGGCGAGAACACCCTTGGTGACGGAGTTGCGCAGACCTTTCTCAACGGAGGGGAAGAAGTTTTTGGGAACGCTGCCGCCGAAAACTTCCTCAGCAAAGATCATGTCGTCGGACTCATCCTGCGGCTCGAAGCGGATCCAAACATCACCGAACTGACCGGAACCGCCGGACTGCTTCTTGTGGCGGCCGTGAGCCTCAACGCGGCCCTTGATCTTCTCACGGTATGCAACGCGTGCAGGCTTAAGCTCGGTCTCAACACCGAAGCGAGACTTGAGCTTTGAGCACAGAACATCGACCTGAATGTCGCCTGCACCGGAGATGACCATCTGATGAGTTTCCGCGTTGTTGACGAGAGTGAAGGAGACATCTTCTTCGTTCAGACGGGACAGACCGCCTGCAACCTTGTCGTCCTGACCCTTGGTCTTGGGGGAGATTGCCATGGAGTAGCAGGGATCGGGCATCTCAAGAGGAGGCAGCTCGACCTCATTCTTGGGATCGCAGACAGTGTCGCCGGTCTTCCAATCCATCTTGCCGACAGCAACGATATCGCCGCAGCAGGCTTCCTTGACCTCGGTGGTCTTCTTGCCGCAGATGGAGTAAAGACGGCCGAGCTTATCGGTGCTGGATGCGCGGACATTGCGCAGGGACATATCGGCAGTGATCTTGCC
>JAEDIN010000102.1 GCA_016292445.1 Oscillospiraceae bacterium
TGGTGCTTATTTAGCATAAGCTGTTGTTCTTACATTATCTAATTTTCAAGGTACACTTTGTCCACCGCATACACGGTGAGCTTTTATATATTAGCAAATTCGGCACGACTTGTCAAGAACTTTTTTCAAACTTTTTTAGTTTTTTATTTTGCTCTAATTCATCGTTTTCCGAGTTGCTATGATAGAATAGCACCGTATTTGTCAATTGTCAAGCTGTTTTTGATACTTTTTTGCATCCATTTTTCAAGCAATTTGACAACTCTAAATCTTGTGTTTTTACACAGGATCATGCTCAAGATATGTGCCTCCGATGATTGTTCATCGGAGGCGTTTACAATTCAGCCTATCGCGTTTTCCAAAACGCCGATACCTTCTATCTCGCAGCGGATCACATCACCGCTTTTGAGATACTCTCTTACAGAAGGCTCCATTCCGAGGGCAACGCCGCTCGGAGTACCGGTGGCTATAACCGTGCCTGCCTTGAGGGTCATTCCGGCTGAAAGCTCTTCGATGATATAGGGTATGTCAAAAATCATCATGCGCGTATTGCTGTTTTGCCTTAGCTCACCGTTAACATAGCAGCGAATGTCAAGCTCAGGCATTGCGCCAAGCTTCTCGGCGGATACTATACACGGTCCAATCGGTGTAAAATCGTCAAGGCTCTTGCCGAAATACCACTGCTTGTGGCGGGTCTGAAGATTGCGTGCGGACACATCGTTTATAATCGTATAACCGAAGATGTACTCGGCTGCGTCCGCCGCCTTGACATTCTTTGCATCCTTGCCTATCACTACGCCGAGCTCGACCTCGTAATCGAGGCTGTCGCATATATCAAAGTGACCGTCTATAATTCCGCCGGGTGCGACGGCTCTTTGCAGGCGCTTGGCAAAATACACGGCATCGCCGCGCTGGACATCAAACACCGCATCGGCACGGGTGGCCTCCTCTGCGTGGTCACGGTAGTTGAGACCGAGACAGATGATGTCCTGCTTGGGCTCGGGTATTGCTGCGTCAAGCTTTATATCGCTCAAAGCAAGCTCCTTTACCCCCGCCGGAACGGTGGGAAGTCCGCCCCTAAGCTCGTCGATGAGCTCGTTCATGGTTTTTGCCTCCAAGCCAAGTTCAGCGGCAGGGATAACGGAGGTCTCAGCGGCATTGAGCACGCCTACGCCGGATTCACCATCATTTATATATGTAACAAATTTCACTTTAAAGCACCTCAAGCAACTTTGATATTACCTGCCCGACATAAGGAACGGGCTCCTTCTTGCCGAAATAGGCATTTCTTGCACCGAGAAACGCCAGTACCACCAATATTGCGGTGTTTATCTTCTTTACGGGCTTTCCGATATAAGGCACGATGCCCACAACGCCGTTGAGCATATGCAGCGCAAGCAGCATCGCCGACTGTTTGGCGTGATATTTGATCAGCTCCGAGCCGCTGTTTTTCAGCAGCGAATAGAGAAACAGCGGTCCGATATAGCCAGTTGCAGCGAGATCGCGCTCGCGGAACTCATCGGGAATCGTATCGTTATCGGTCATCTGAGGGCCCGCTTTTTCAAAAGCATCCTGCATATATTTGAATATGGGATTGTCGAAAATGCCATCATCGCCCTCGGGCTTCCAGCCGCAGGCAATGCACATTCTGCCGCCTTCGGGGATATAGGCTCCGCATTCAGGACATTTGTTCATTGCTATCACCTTTCTATGTACGGCGGCATGCCGCCGGTAATATATTTATTTTATTATTAACGCCATATCAAGTCAAGCGCAAAATCTATGGCTGCCTATTACCGTCAGAAGCGGTCGTGACCAAATCCATGAGCTTGTGGCGGTTGCAGGATTAAAGTAATATATTGCGCCGCCTGACGGATCGGAGCCGTTGAGTGCCTCCCGTGCGGCTCTGTACGCGCTATCGGAGATGGGCTGGTTAAACTGTCCGTCGTCAAGGCATGAAAATGCTCCGGATTGATATATGACGCCGGACAGGCTGTTTGGGAACGAGGGATGGTCTATCCTGTTTATGACCACGGCGCCTACCGCGACCTGCCCGACATACGGCTCGCCGCGGGCCTCGGCGGAAATCAGCCGTGCAAGAAGATAGACATCTCCGCTGTTTGCCGATGAGCTCTGCTGCTCATAGATACCCATTGCCGCAAGTGTTTTGTCCCCTGCCTGTCCGTCAACGGCAAGCCCGTTTTTGCGCTGAAAGTATTTAACTGCGTTTTCCGTTCGACTGCCGTAAATGCCGTCAATTGTGTAATTGTAATAGCCCCAGCTTTTGAGGCGGGTCTGTATTTGTGTCACCGTTGCACCGCTCGAGCCGCGTTTATAAAGGGCTGCATCAGCCGATTGCGCGAGGGCAATAATAAATAAATTGACGGCAAATATCAGTGCTATCGCCAGAATAAGCTTTTTTCGTTTTACGCTCATTTAAAACACTCCTTTTGAGTAGTTTTGCGCAAGCATAAAAGTGTATGCAAAGAAAAAAATACCTGAACGGTTTCCCGTTCAGGTATTTC
>JAEDIN010000029.1 GCA_016292445.1 Oscillospiraceae bacterium
TGGGGATATGCTTTTCGCTGTACTCCTGGGCCGTGCGGACATCCAGGATGATGTAGTTTTCCTCTGCCTCCATCAGTGAAACAGCCTCTGCCGCTGTGATCTGCCGGTAACCGTTCTCTGCATTTCCAGCGTCTCGGGAAACTGCGCACCCTGTCAGGATGGCCGCAATCATCAGAAATGGTATCAGTTTTTTCATCAAGCTTCACTCCTTGCTTTTCTTGATACTAAGATACCCTTTTTGTTTTTTTGTATCTGTGATATTGTCACGAAGTGTTGGTGTCTGTTCTCCGAAAAAAGACCCCCGACAACCGTCTGGTTGCCGAGGGCATCATTTTACAAGTATTCGTGGCTGGCGACGATGCCGCATTTGAAGTGTACCTCGATGCCGTCATCGGTTACGATGATCTGCTCTACCAATTGCTTCATGATCATGCTGTCATCTGTGTTCATGATAGCACCGCTTTTGATGTGTTCTGCAAAGGTGTCCAACCATAGCTTGACCTCTGCATAGCAATTTTCGGTGGTCTGCAGTTCTGCCTGCTGGGCTTCCAGTTCCTGCATATAGTAATTATCTTCGTTGAACACCAGCGCGATTGGCTCAACGACATAGTGGTGATGTCCGTTGCGGTAAACCTTTTCGCCGTCCTCCTTCAAATCGTAGTAGTAGAAGATGACCTTTTTCTGCTGTTGGATGGCGTCCTCTAAAATCCGACATTATAATATATGGATTCGTTGCTGTGCTTGCGGGTATTGAAGCACACCATGTTGCTTTTCAGAATGTCCGCTTTATGGCTGCCGCCGAGCGCCGCGATCTTGTCGATAAGCTCTGCGGTCTTCTTCTCTGTAACGAAGCTGGCTGCCTGTACCGCGTCGATCAGTATCTTCAATTCGGGAACGCTGAAGCTGCGATCCTCGATATAGTACCCTTTTTCTTTACCGACCCAGTTCCACATGACCTCGTAACCAAGCTCATTGAGAACAGCGATATCTTTCGTCAGTGTCCTGCGCTCACACGAAATGCCCATCTCTCCGAGCTTGTTGCAAATCTGACTTGTAGAAAGAGGATGCTGCTCATCTGTCTCTTGACGCAGAAGCTCAAGGAGCTTCAGCAGCTTATATTTCTGCCAGTTTTCCTGTGCCATGTGCCACCTCAAAGGGTATTCCTTCAAAAAGGTATAAACTATCACCAAACATTATAGCACAAATTCCGTCGATTTACAAGGTTTTGCTGTCACTTCTCCGCGACATCTCTGTGATTTTCCGTATTCAAATCCCGTGGTCTGCTGTTTTGCCAGCTTCTTTGCTCTGTAAAGAAACGCATAAAGTAACACGCACATTTTGCTCACAGAACGCAAAACAGGGGCTGACACGGCCTCAATGACCGTTCCAACCCCTGTTTCAGCGGTATTTTCCTTGTATTGAGGGCTATTTTGCCCCGAAAAGCATGAAAAAACCTCTCTTGTCTTGATAGACAAAAGAGGTTTCTTTCGTGGTGGAGAATAGCAGACTCGAACTGCTGACCTCTCGCGTGTGAGGCGAGCGCTCTAACCGGCTGAGCTAATTCTCCGTAGCTTTTTGATTATAACACCGTATATCCACATTTTCAAGTACTATTTATTTAAAAACGAGGCAGACGAGAATCTGCCTCGTTTTTATATAATTGCGTATTACTTAATGGAGAAAAAGGCTGCCTTTCCGGGGTACTGTGCTACATCGAACAGCTCCTCCTCAATTCTGAGAAGCTGATTGTACTTGCAGACACGGTCTGTGCGGGACGGCGCGCCGGTCTTGATCTGACCTGCGTTCACGCCGACGGAGATATCGGCAATGGTGGTGTCCTCGGTCTCACCGGAGCGGTGGGAGACGACTGCGGTCCAGCCTGCGCGGTGTGCCATCTGAATAGCGTCGAGGGTCTCGGTCAGAGTGCCGATCTGATTGAGCTTTATAAGCACGGAGTTTGCCGCGCCAAGCTCGATGCCCTTCTTGATGCGCTCGGTGTTGGTGACGAACAGGTCGTCGCCGACTATCTGGATCTTGTGACCGAGGGTCTTAGTCATGAGCTGCCAGCCCTCCCAATCGTTTTCGCCCATGCCGTCCTCTATGGAGATGATGGGGTACTTTTCAACGAAATCGGCCCACATTGCGACCATTTGTTCGCTGGTCATAACTGTGCCTCTTTTGGGCAGATGATAGCACTTATCCTCCTCGTTGTACCAGTCGGAAACTGCGCCGTCGATGGCTATCATGAAGTCCTCGCCGGGCTTGTAGCCTGCCTTTTCCATTGCGGTGACAAGTGCCTTGAGTGCGTCCTCGTCGGAATCGAGGTTGGGAGCGTAGCCGCCCTCATCGCCGACGCCGGAAGCAGGAACGACCTTCTTGAGGGTGTGGAACACCTCTGCACACATACGCAGTGCTTCCTTCCAGCTCTTTGCACCGACAGGCATTATCATGAACTCCTGAATGTCAACATTAGAACCGGTTGCGTGTGCGCCGCCGTTGAGGACATTCATCATGGGGCAAGGCAGAGTCTTGGCGTTTACGCCGCCGATGTAGTTATAAAGGCTCTGACCGGTGACTTCTGCCGCTGCACGGGCACAAGCAAGGGATACGCCGAGGATGGCGTTTGCGCCGAGACGGGTCTTGTTGGGAGTGCCGTCTATCTCGATGAGCATTTTGTCGATGCCGGTCTGGTCAAGGACATTCAGTCCTACCATTGCTTCGGCAATCTCTCCGTTTACATTTTCAACAGCCTTGGTGACGCCCTTGCCGAGGTAACGGCTCTTGTCGCCGTCACGCAGTTCGCAGGCCTCATACATGCCGGTGGATGCACCGGAGGGGACTGCTGCACGACCTACGGTGCCGTCATCAAGGGTGACCTCGACCTCAACGGTGGGATTGCCTCGTGAATCAAGAATCTCTCTTGCCATCACATCAACGATTTCAAAGTACTGCTTCATGATCGTATCTCCTTACAAGTTATTTTATAAGACTTATGCCGCTCATCTCTGAGGGCTTTTCAATGTTCATTATCTCAAGTATTGTCGGAGCTATATCGGCAAGCTTGCCGCCCGACTTTAGCTCAATGCCGCCCTTGCAGACCGCAAAGGGTACGGGATTGGTGGTATGTGCGGTGTTAATCTTTCCGTCTTTGAACATACAGTCTGCGTTGCCGTGGTCGGCGGTGACCAAAAGCACCGTGTCATTAACGGATTTGACGGCATCATACACCCTGCCCATGCAGGAGTCAACCGTTTCGACGGCTTTTATCGCCGCCTCTATTACGCCGGTGTGTCCCACCATGTCGCAGTTGGCGAAATTACAGACGATAAGCTCATATTCCCCGCTCTTTATCGCTTCTACACACTTATCGGCGACCTCGTTTGCGCTCATTTCCGGAATAAGGTCGTAGGTCGCAAACTGCTTCGGCGACGGAACGAGGCATCTTTCCTCACCCTCGCAGGGCTTTTCGACACCGCCGTTAAAGAAAAATGTCACATGGGCGTATTTCTCGGTTTCAGCTACTCTGAACTGCTTAAAGCCCTTGCCGCTTATCACCGTTCCGAGGGTATTCTCAATGCTCTCCGGCGGGAATGCAATAGGAATGTCAAGCTGCTCATCGTACTGCGCGGTGCAGACATAATTGAGCGGATAGACCGTCTTTTTGCGCTTAAAGCCGTCGAAATCGGGCAGGTTAAGTGCCCAAGTCATTTCCCTTGCGCGGTCGGGTCGGAAGTTCATGAAAATGACGCTGTCGCCCTCGTTTATCATGCCGTCTTTGCAGCATACAACAGGTTCGACAAATTCGTCGCTGACATCGTTTTCGTAGCTGTCTTCGACCGCTTTGACTGCGTCGGGCTCAAATTTACCTTCGCCGCAGACTATTGCATTATACGCCTTTTCTACCCTATCCCAGCGTTTGTCACGGTCCATGGCATAAAATCTGCCCTGAACGGTGGATATGGCTGCATTGCCAAGCTCGGCGCACTTGTCGGCAAGCTGCCTTACATAGCCCGCTCCGCTTCTCGGCGGCACATCTCGGCCGTCAAGGAAGCAGTGGACGAACACCTTGTCGAGTCCTCTGCTCTTTGCCATGTCGAGCATCGCAAAGATGTGACTTATATGGCTGTGTACACCGCCGTCGGACAGCAGTCCTAAGATGTGCAGAGCATTGCCGCTTTGCTTTGCCGCGTCCACGGCGCACACATAGGCTTTGTTTTCAAAGAAATCGCCGTCCTGTATGGACTTCGTTATTCTCGGGAGGTCCTGAAATACCACCCTACCTGCGCCGATATTCGTATGCCCTACCTCGGAGTTACCCATCTGCCCCTCAGGCAGACCGACATCAAGTCCGGAGGCGGAAAGCTCCGTATACGGGTTCTCGGCAAACAGTTTGTCGAGGTTCGGCGTTCTTGCCGTGCTTATCGCATTATAAGGTGACTGCGGCGCTATGCCGAAGCCGTCCATTATAACAAGTACCGCTTTACTCATTGTCGGCACCCGTTGCGGCGATTATCGTCGCAAAATCAGCAGGCTTGAGCGATGCTCCGCCTATAAGTCCGCCGTCTATATCCGGCTGAGCCAGAAGCTCAGCTGCGTTCTTTGCATTCATGCTCCCGCCGTAGAGGATGCTGATGCTTCTTGCAGGGCGTGCACCGTATATCTCTCTGATTATTGAGCGAATATAGCCGCAGACCTCCTGGGCCTGCTCGGCGGTTGCGGTCTTGCCCGTGCCAATGGCCCAAATGGGCTCGTAGGCTATGACACAGCGGCGAAGACCTGTCATATCAACATCTGCCAGTGCGGCGCGAATTTGATAGTTGATGTGCGGCATGGTAAGTCCGCTCTCACGCTGTTCGAGAGACTCACCAACGCAGATAATGGGGCTTACACCGTGCTCAATCAGCTTCCCGGTCTTGCTGTTGACATCCATATCGCTTTCATTATGATATGCTCTGCGCTCGGAATGACCGACGATGCAATATTTTGCTCCTACATCGGCAAGCTGGGCTGCGGAGATCTCCCCTGTATATGCGCCCTTGTCGTAAGAGGAGACATCCTGTGCGCCGCAGGCTATCTTAGCATCCTTGCCGGCTCTGAGCATGGCAGGAATGTTGACCGCCGGAACGCAGAGGACCGTATCGCAGGTTTTGGTCTTGGGAAGCATAGGCTTGAGTTCCTCAATAAAGGGCTTAATGTCGCTCACCAGCATATTCATCTTCCAGTTGCCGGCGATTATTGCTTTTCTGTACTTAGTGTTCATTGTAATCTCCTATTCACTTGTCCAGCAGGCAGGCAACACCGGGCAGCTCCAAACCCTCGAGGAACTCGAGAGAGGCGCCGCCGCCTGTGGAAATGTGCGTCATCTTATCGGCAAAACCGAGCTTTTCAACGGCTGCCGCGGAATCGCCGCCGCCGACTATCGTTATTGAGCCGGACTCGGCAAGTGCCTGTGCCATTGCCTTGGTGCCCTTTGCAAATGCGTCAAACTCAAACACGCCCATAGGTCCGTTCCACACCACGGTCTCGGCATTTTTGATTGCATCGGAAAACAGCTCGATGGTCTTGGGCCCGATGTCCATGCCCATCCAGCCCGCAGGCATTTCCTTAATATCAACGATCTGCATATCGCAGTCTGCCTTAAATTCGTTGCCGACTGCGGTATCGACCGGCAGAAGCAGCGAAACGCCGTTGCGCTTTGCCTTTTCGATCATCTCGAGTGCGTAGTCGAGCTTATCAGCCTCAAGCAGGGAGTTGCCTATCTCATAGCCCATGGCCTTGATAAAGGTGTACGCCATCCCGCCGCCGATGATAACGGTATCTGCTTTTTCAAGCAGATTGTTTATAACTCCTATCTTGTCGGAGACCTTTGCGCCGCCGAGGACGGCGACGAATGGACGCTTCGGGTCGTTGAGTGCCTTACCCATGACCGACAGTTCCTTCTCGACGAGAAGGCCTGCATATGCCGGAAGATATGCCGCAACGCCTGCCGTTGAAGCGTGTGCACGGTGAACGGTGCCGAAAGCATCGGATACATACAGCTCTGCCATGTCGGCAAGTGCCTTTGCGAAGTCTGCGCCGTTTTTCTCCTCACGGATATCAAAGCGCAGGTTTTCAAGCAGCATTATCTCACCCGGCTTGAGTGCGGCTGCCTTTGCCTTTGCATCCTCGCCGATTATATCGTTTGCGAAAACCACCTTCTGACCGAGAAGCTCGGACAGTCTATCGGCAACGGGGGCAAGAGTGAGCTTGGGCTTCCACTCTCCCTTGGGTTTGCCGAGGTGGGAGCAGGCGATCACGGCCGCTCCGTTTTCAAGCAGATACTTGATAGTGGGCAGTGCGGCAACGATGCGCTTATCGCTTGTTATCACACCTGTTTCCTTGTTCTGGGGTACATTAAAGTCACAGCGCAGAAGCACCTTCTTCCCCTTAACATCGGCATCGAGAACGCTTTTCTTGTTGTAATTCATATTGAAATCTCCCTTCCGTCAAGTAATCTGAATTTTTATTCTTTCTCACCGCTCATTGAGCCTTCGCCGTTAAGACCGGGAAAACCCTGCTGTCTTAACGCTTCGTAGGCTAAAATTGCGGCGGAGTTTGACAAATTGAGACTGCGTGCCTCGTCTCTCATGGGTATTCTTATGCAGCGGTCACGGTATTTTTCCCTAAGCCATTCCGGCAATCCGGCAGTTTCCTTGCCGAAAAACAATGTTACGTTCTCCGTCGTAAAATCCGCCTCGGCATAAGACCGCGGTGCCTTGGTAGTGGCAAGCCAAATGTTGTCGTCGCCGTTTTTGGCAAAGTAATCGTCAAGGTTTTCATACACATTTATATCGACAAGCCACCAGTAGTCCAAGCCCGAACGCTTGACGGCTTTATCGGATATATCAAAGCCAAGGGGCTTAATCAGATGCAGCCTTGCACCCGTCACCGCGCAGGTTCTTGCAATTGCGCCGGTATTGTGCGGAATTTCCGGCTCGACCAAAACAATGTTCAACATTAGCTTTTCCCAATTCGTATCATTTTAACTGTTGTTACCTGCATTTTAGCACATTTTAGTTAAAAAAGATGCACTTTTTTATGAATTCTTTTATTTGTTGCATTTTCGACAATTTTTTAGTATAATCAGAGCTGCAAAGTGCTTAACAAACAGCAAACTGCACATTTGAAGAAGGCAGAATATGGTATGTTGCGACTGCCCGAGACATTGTGGGCAACAAAGAGACGAAAAAACAGCAGGCGGAGTATGCCGCTCACCAAGGCTGCCGCGCATCGCGAGAGCTGCTCCTCATTTCGGTGAAGAGCCCTGCATAAGCGGTGAACGCGGCTCGGGAACGGTGTTTTTCTCTGGCTGCAACCTGCGCTGCGTTTTTTGTCAGAACCACGAGATAAGCCGCGGCAAGGTCGGAAAAACCGTGAGTGTGGAAAGGCTCGGCGATATTTTCCTTGAGCTTCAGGACAAGGGAGTGCACAATATTAACCTTGTCACAGGCTCGCACTATGTGCCCGAGATAGTCTCGGCACTTGAGCGTGCCAAGCTTTCGATCCCCGTCGTGTGGAACAGCTCGGGTTATGACAGCGTCCCGATGCTGCGCCGGCTTGAGGGGCTTGTTCAGATATATATGCCGGATCTGAAATATCTGTACAGCGACGCTGCCAAGCGATATTCCGCCGCTCCCGACTATCCCGAGGTCGCAAAGGCTGCTATCGGCGAAATGTATCGACAGGTCGGAAAATTTGTACTTGACGATGATGATATGCTAAAAAGCGGAGTGCTGATAAGGCATCTCATCCTGCCCGAAAACGAGCAAAACAGCAGAGCGGTCATAGAGTATGTCGCGGCAAATTTCCCGGGTGATAAGGTGCTGTTTTCGCTTATGTGTCAGTTCACGCCCATGCCCGGCACGGAACGTTTTCCGGAGCTTCAGGGCAGAGTGTCTGCCGAGCTTAACGACAGGCTTTGCGATTATATGGTTAAATGTGGCGTTGAGTACGGCTTCTGGCAGGAGCCGGACTCGGCGACAGATGAAATGATACCTGATTTTGATTTAACTGGAATTTAAGGAGGTTCATTATGAATTACAACGAAGTTTTGGCTTCTGCAAGAACTCAGGTCGGACCCTACTGTAAGGCTTGCCCGGTATGTAACGGCCGTGCCTGCGGAAACACAATGCCCGGTCCCGGCAGCAAGGTGCCCGGAAATGTTGCAGCCCGCAACTATGACAAGTGGCAGGAAGTATTCGTCAATATGGATACTCTATGCCCCAACACCGAGATCGATACATCCTTCGAGCTGTTCGGTAAGACGTTTTCCGCGCCCATTTTCATCGCCCCTCTCGGTGCCGTGAATATGCACTACGGTGACAAGCACAACGACATCAGCTACAACAGAATTTTAATCCCCGCCGCTGCGGAATACGGCATCTGCGCTCTGACCGGTGACGGTGTTGACCCCGAGGTCATGCAAAACGCCGCTAAGGATATGGCGAAGATCGGCGGCATGGGCATTCCTACCATCAAGCCTTGGAACAAGGAGTTCGTTTTTGAAAAAATCGACCTGTTAAACGAGCTCGGCACTTTTGCGGTTGCCATGGATATTGACGGCGCAGGTCTCCCCTTCCTCAAGGCGATGAACCCAAACGCAGGCTCAAAGTCCGTTGACGAAATGCGTGAGATAGTGTCCTACGCAAAAATGCCGTTTATCATCAAGGGCATTATGACCGTTAAGGGTGCGCTCAAGGCAATCGAGGCAGGTGCAGACGCCATCGTTGTTTCAAACCACGGCGGCAGAGTTCAGGGCAACACTCCGGCAACGGCAGAGGTTCTGCCCGAGATATCCAAGGCGGTTGACGGCAGAATAAAGGTATTCGTTGACGGCGGAATCCGCTCCGGCGTTGATGTGTTCAAGGCTCTTGCTCTGGGTGCCGACGGCGTTTTGATAGGCAGACCCATTGTTCCCTTTGTTTACGCCGAGGGCAGGGAGGGCTTCAAGGTCTACATGGACAAGATAGTTTCCGAGCTCAAGGGCACAATGACCATGTGCGGCACTCCGACTCTCAAGGACATCACGGTCGACAACATTTTTATCGCAAAGTAATGTTTATACGAAAAAAGAGACCCTTGGGTCTCTTTTTTCATATCTTCTCAATTGTATAAATTGCACTTCCGAAGTCTCCGAACATATGGAGCTTTTCGTTATAGCCCGTGCCGAGGAACTGGTTATTGAGCTTCACTCCTGCCATCAGCGTTGCGCCGTCGGCTTCATATTGCTCCGCTCCGTCGGGCATTGCGAAAAGCTTGTTTGCCGTGCGAAGAATAAAGCCGTCCGGGTCAAGCTCAACGGGCATAACATGCTTGACCAGTCCGCCGAGCCGCTTAATGAAAATACTCTGCCTTTTGCAGCTAAGCTCATACCTCGCATTTTTGTCAAGTCCCTTTATCGGCAGCTCGTCAAAGCCCTCCGAGGCGGTGCAAAGCTTTTGGAAATGTCCGCAGATATGCTCGTGACCGTCGGGTGCGGATATCTGCCAATGAACTTTATTGTCCTTGCGCTCGTCAAAGCGATAAAAGCGGCCGAATTGCAGGGTTTTGCGGTGCTTTTTATAAAACTCTATCTGCCCTTTTATCTCTTTAAGCTCAACGCGGCTCATGTACTTAAACTCAAGCTCGTAGCCGAGAACGCCGAATGCGGCGACATTGAAGCGTGTTGAAAGGGGCGTATCCCTAAGCGTCTGCTGATGAGGTGCAGCGGAGATATGAGCTCCCATCGTTGACTGCGGATAAAGATAGCTCAGTCCGCCTTGGATATCGAGCCGTTCGATGGGGTCGGTATCGTCCGATGACCAAACCTGCGGCGAATAGCACAGCATTCCGAGGTCAAAGCGATTGCCGCCGGAGGAGCAGCTTTCAAACAGGATATGCGGTCGGGGAGCAAATATCCTGCCGAGGATATCGTACAGACCGAGAATGTAGCGATGGTAAAACTCGCCCTGATTGTCCAGGTATTTTGAATAAGCGTCGGACATATGGCGGTTCATGTCCCATTTGACATAGCTTATCTTTGCCGAGTCCAGAACTCCGCCGACGGACTCGACTATGTAATCACGCACACAGGCTTGAGTTAAGTCGAGCAAAAGCTGATTGCGCCCGAAGCACGGCTCGCCGACCGGCGGCTTTATCGCCCAGTCTGCATGCTCCCGGTAGAGCTTTGAATCGACATTCACGCTCTCCGGCTCAAACCACAGTCCGAACTTCATGTCCATTCTCTCAATGCGTTCGGAAAAATCACCGAGGCCGCCCGGCAGCTTCCTCAGATTAACATCGTAGTCACCCAGCCCTGCCGTGTCGGAGTTTCGGTCACCGAACCAGCCGTCGTCAAGGACGAAAAGCTCTACGCCTAAAGACCTCGCTTTGCGTGCCAGTTTCAGAAGCTTTCCGCGGGTGAATTTAAAAAAACAGGCTTCCCAGTTGTTAATCAGAACGGGGCGTTCGATGTTTTTCCAATCGCCACGAACGATGTTGTTGTTGACAAATCCGTGAAAATTGCAGCTTAAGCCGTTAAAGCCCCTATCGGAGAAGGTCAGCACCGCCTCGGGGGATTCAAAGCACTCACCGTCATGCAGCGTCCAGTCAAAGCAATGGGGATTTATGCCGAGTTGGACACGCACGAGGTCGTGGTTTGACTTCTCGACCATGCCGAAGTGATTGCCGCTGTACACAAGATTGAAGCCCCACACCCTGCCGTAGTCGGCGCAGGCATGCTTTTCTGACAGCAAAAAGCCGGGGTTGTGGCGGTTTGACGATGCGCCGGTGGTCGAGGAGTTTACATACATTCCGTACTCGACGGGACGCACATGGTGGTGCGTTTCCTTTATCCAGCCGCCGTCAAAGGTGTGCATATTAAAGCCTCTGTCCGCCATATCGACAGACATACTCATGATCCTGCGCAGGGAAATATCAGCGCCGCAGGAGTTTTCGATAACGCTCCTTCTGGCAATGACATTTGAGCTTGGGAAAACGGTGTAATACAGCTTGAGCTTTACCGAGTTATTGCGCTCAATGAGCGTGACGATGAGCGTTTCCGCTTCGTTTTCATCGTCATAGGCATTGGGCAGACTCAGCATCGGCGCGCATCCTTTTATTATCTCATGGCTTTCGTACAGAAAGTCGCTTGCGAAGCTTCCGTCGGGCATTTTTGCCTCAATCGGGGTCTGGCGGTAATCTCCCCTGCCGACACCCGACCATTCAAGGCACAGACTGTCAAGGCAGTAGTCATCGTCGGAGGGATCGTACATTATGCTGCTGCCAAGCTGAATATCGTGCTTGACGGCAAGCGGCTCAACATCCCCCTCGGGCAGTCTTTCTCCGAAATGGATATGTTCCAAATGCTTAAATTTTGTTATTCGAAATATGTAGCTCACGGTATCCGTGCAGAGTGAAAACACTCCTGCATTAAACGAAATACTCATTGCCTCACCTCGATTTTAAGAATAACACACACCGCCCCGACTTACAAGTCGGAATCGTCGGGCGGATGTGTTCCGGCTGCCTTTTTTCGCTCTGCGTGATGCTCACGAACGCGCGTCACGATGTATGACACCAAAAATCCACAGACTATCGGTATAATTGCCGCAAGAATAATATCGCTGCCCATATGCTTCACCTCATAGCTTATTTTGTCTTATATCGGTGCAAAAAATCCGCAAAAGCATTGCCATTTGAAGCCATTTTTGATAAAATGAAATCTACAACGAATTTGAGGTGAAACGCATGATTACCGTTAATGATCTATCTATAAATTTTGCCGGCAACATTCTGTTTTCCCGTGTTGACCTGCAATTCACCGCGGGCAACTGCTACGGCATAATCGGCGCAAACGGTGCAGGTAAGTCCACATTCATAAAAATACTCTCCGGCGAGTTAGAACCCTCGACCGGATCGGTTAACATCGCTCCGAAAAAGCGTATGTCGGTTCTTAAGCAGAACCAGAATATGTACGATGAGTACACGGTCATGGACACCGTTATCATGGGCAATCAGCGTCTTTACGACTGCGGCAAGGAAAAGGACGCTATCTACGACAAGCCCGATTTCTCCGACGAGGACGGCTTGAGAGCGGCGGTACTCGAGGAGGAGTTTGCCGAACTCGGCGGCTGGGAAGCGGAATCCGACGCAAGCCGAATTTTGCAGGGGCTCGGCGTATCCCCTGCCTATCACGACACGCTCATGAGCGATATGGACCCGAGAATGAAGGTCAAGGTGCTGCTTGCGCAGGCACTGTTCGGTTCTCCCGATATTATCCTGCTCGACGAGCCGACAAATAACCTCGACCTTGCAAGCGTTGTCTGGCTTGAGGATTTTCTCATGGATTATGAGGGCACTGTACTTGTCGTATCCCATGACCGCTACTTCCTCAACAATGTCTGCACACACATCGTAGATATCGACTACGGCAAGATAAAAATGTATGTCGGCAACTACGATTTCTGGTACGAGTCCAGCCAGCTCATGCAGAAGCTCATTAAGGACCAGAACAAGAAGGCCGAACAAAAAATTGCCGAGCTTCAAAGCTTTATCGCACGATTTTCCGCAAACAAGTCAAAATCCCGACAGGCAACAAGCCGCAGAAAGCTCTTGGACAAGCTCACCGTTGAGGAGCTTCCCGCATCCGGCAGACGCTATCCGTGGGTGGGCTTCAAGGCCGACCGTGAGCCGGGCAAGGACAGACTATTCGTTACCGAGGTCAGCAAGACCGTTGACGGCGTAAAGCTTCTCAATAACATTAGCTTCATTGTCGGCAAGGAGGATAAGATTGCGATAATCGGCAAGAACGAGCTTGCCGTCACGATGCTGTTTAAGATTCTCATGGGTGAGGAAGAACCCGATTCCGGCACAGTGAAGTGGGGTGCGTCCACAACGCAGGCCTATTTCCCCAAGGACCACAACAGCTACTTTGAAAACTGCGATTATGACCTCATGGACTGGATGCGTCAGTTCAGCGAAGATAAGCGCGAAAGCTATCTGCGCACCTTCCTCGGCAGGATGCTCTTCTCCGGCGACGATGTGTATAAGCCCGTAAAAGTGCTGTCTGGCGGTGAAAAAGTACGCTGCATGATCAGCAAAATGATGCTGTCGGGTGCAAATGTGCTGCTGTTTGACCAGCCGACAAATCATCTCGACCTTGAAAGCATCGCCGCGCTCAATAACGGCATGGAGGCGTTTAAGCACAACATCATCTTCTCCAGCCATGACCACCAGCTTACACAGACCGTCGCTAACCGCATAATCGAGATAACCGACGACGGTATCATCGACCGTTTGTGCACATTTGACGAGTACATGAACCTGACCGGCGAAGAGCCGCAGACAAGATAAAACAACATAAAACAGCCTGTTGTCCGAAATGACAACAGGCTGTTTTTTTACAAATTGAGAACGGATACCAGGAGCGGTATGGTTATCATCGAAAGCACGGTGCACAAGAACACCGCTTCGGAGGATTCGATGCCGTCACGGCCGTTTTCAATGCCGAGTATGGAGCAAATAACGGCGG
>JAEDIN010000030.1 GCA_016292445.1 Oscillospiraceae bacterium
TAGCTGTAATCCAGGAGCATTTCGGAAACGAACACTCCGTTTACCTCGTAAACGCAGTTGTTCTCCGTGGTCTGCGCCGTTTTGGTCTTACTGCCGGAAAACTCGAGCGTCAGCTCAAGCTCGACGGCTTTTGTGACCTTCGCCTCATGGCAGGCCTCGCTTATCGCCTTGTATGCCGCTACTACGGTTTTCGCCTCGTCTACCGTACAGTCGTGGGCTTCGGCAAAATCCTGCCACTCATGCTCATCCCACTTCTCGGCGGCGGCAACCAGCACATTCGCTTTTTTCGAGATATCCTCAAGCTCCTTGGCAAAGTCACTGCACGCCTTTTCGTCAAGCTCCGTTTCCTTGCGGTCAACGACGGCATAATGCCAGTCCTCGCCGTACCTGTCCTTGTACTCGGCGCGCTTTTCGGTGATCTCCCTGTCCTTGTCCTCAAAGCTGATGACGGACAAGATCGTCTTTACGCTGTCGCCGTAAAAGCCGTCGCACATACTGTCCCAATATCCGGCGAAGTCCACGTATTCCATGTTGTATCGCTTTTCGGCCTTGTGTATCCACAGATCTATCCCCTCGGGCTCAGGAGTGGGTGTGGGCTGCGGGGTCGGCTTCGGCTGCATTACCGAGCAGGCGCACAGCGCAAGCAGCGTAAGAACCGAGAGTGCAAAGCATAATATTTTTTTCATCTTCTGACCTTTCTTCGTTTCTTTGCCTTGGAGCGTCTGACCAGCGCGAAAACCGTCAGCGCCGCGAACAGTGCAAGTATTGCCGATACCATGAGAATGGCGTTTCGCTGCACATTGTCCGCTCTCTGTGTAAGCGCCAGATCGGTGGTTTCCTGCTTATCCTGCTCGTAGCGAATCTCTCCGGCGGCGACGAGCTTCACCGTGCCGTAAACCGTGCCGTCAGGGTCACTCAGTGTCATTTCGCCCAGCTCCGCGCCGGATTCTATATTTTTGCCGCTGTCGTCATACAGCTTGATGTCTTTTTGAAGCTGATATACATTTATATCCTTGGGAACGACCGCCTTTATCTCCGAAGTCGGGCTGAGGTCTATCTTGCCCTGCCTTTCGCCGTTGAGTACCGGCTGAGTTCCGACGATGTCCTGAGTTGTCACAAGGCAGCGGTAGCTGAAATTATCAAACACCCAGTCGAGCAGGCTTATCGTATCCCGAAAGCTGTCGAAGGAGCGTTCCTTTTCGGCGTCCTTTGCCGCGCCGAGTACAACGGTTATGACCTTTATGCCATCCCTTTCGGCGGCAGCAACAAGGCAGAAGCCCGCAGCGTCCGTGTGTCCGGTCTTTACGCCCGTTGCCCCCTCGTAATAATAGCTGTCGCCGTAGGGGGATTTGCTGTTTATAAGCGCGTTGGAATTTGAAAGCTTTCTTTCTCCCGAAGCGTTCGTTGCGCCGACGGTGTGCTCCGCCGTGCCGACAAGCTTTGCAAAAAGCTCGTGGCTCATCGCCTCGTTTGCAATAAGGAACAGATCCCGCGCCGTGGTGCAGTGACCCTCCGCCGGCAGCCCGTGGGTGTTTTTAAATGCCGTGCCCGAGCAGCCGAGCTCCCCGGCGCGCTCATTCATCCGCTGCACGAATTTTGAAACCGAACCGCAGATATGCTCGGCGATTATATTGCACGCCTCGTTTGCAGAGGCAAGGGCGGCGCAGTATAAAAGCTCCTCAAGGGGCATCGTCTCCCCTGCGTAGATGCGCGCGGTGCTGCTGTCGTCGGTGAGGTCAAAATTGCAGTTTAACGACGCCGTGACCTTGTCGCTGAGCGAGACCTCACCTCGCTCGACTGCCTCGACCGCGAGCAGCAGGGTCATTATTTTCGTCAGGCTTGCAGGCTCGGAGCGGGTATAGGCGTTTTCGGCAAACAGCAGTCTGCCGCTTTCCGCCTCGCCCACCAGCACGCTTCTGGCGGAGTTTATGCTCGGCGGCTCGAGCGCGAATGCGCCCGGTGCAAACGCCGAAAGCACAAGGCTGATTATAAGTACAAGCGATAAGGCGCGCAATCTTCTCATGGCATACTCCGTTTGTTTGTTCTTGCTACTATTATAAGTAAACTTTTTCACTAAAGCAATAAAAAAGACACGGCTCAAACCGTGTCTTTTAAATAATTTAAGGTTTTAGTCGTCGTCCTCGTCGTCATCCTCGTCGTCGAGGTCAAATTCAAGCTCGGCGTCACATTCGGGGCAGCGGATGCTTCCGAAATCAAGGTCGTCGTCATAAACGGTAATGACCTCGCCGCATTGGGGGCAGGTGACCTCGTACTCGATCTCGTCGCCGCAGCCGCAGCAGCTTTCGCACTCGCCGTCGCACTCGTCCTCGTCCTCATCATCCATGTCCTCAAGGCACAGATCCTCAAGATATGCCATGTCCTCGCCGAGATCGTCGATGCTGTCGGAAAGATCGGCGGCGTTTGCTTCAAGATCCTCGACATCGTCTGCAAGGGATTCGAGAACATCGATCATAGCAAGCATGAGCTTGCCCTCGGCGGTGCCGTCACTTATGCCGAGACCCTCGGCAAGACCTTTAAGATAAGCTACTTTTTCAGATGCGGTCATCAGTCAAACCTCCATATCCGAATGTTTAATCGTTTAACTTGTTTAACTTACTTTGCGCGGCCGAGATACTCGCCGGTGCGGGTGTCGATCTGGATTTTCTCGCCCTCTTCGATGAAGAGAGGAACCTTGATCTCTGCGCCGGTCTCAACGGTTGCGGGCTTGGTTGCGTTGGTTGCGGTGTTGCCTGCGAAGCCGGGGTCGGTCTCGGTGACAACAAGGTCAACGAAGAAGGGAGGCTCGACATTGAAGACCTTGCCCTTGTAGGAATAGATGGTGCACTCCATATTTTCCTTGACGAACTTGAAGTTATCGCTCAGAACGGAGCCGTCAACGGGCTCGAGCTCGTAGGTCTCGGGGTTCATGAAGTAGTAGAGGTTGCCGTCGTTGTAGCTGTACTCCATGGTCTGACGGTCAACGGTTGCACTCTCAAACTTAGCGGTGGGGTTAAAGGAAGTTTCGGTAACTGCGCCGGTGATGACATTCTTCATCTTAGTGCGGACAAAGGCTGCGCCCTTACCGGGCTTGACATGCTGGAACTCAACGACCTGCATGACCTGTCCGTCCATTTCAAAGGTAACGCCGTTTCTGAAATCGCCTGCTGTGATCATATAGGTAATCCTCCTATGTAAATTTTCTGTTTAAATGAGTTAACTTTAGTATTCTACATTATATAGCTTAATATTGCAAGATTATTTTCTGTTCTTGAGCTGTTTCGGTCTGCTTTCACCTTCGCTCTCGCTTTTGCCGGTGCGTTTTTCAAAGGCAATCTGTATCATATAGACCACCAGAGACGTTATTCCGACAAAGTACAGGATGTTGCGCACAGATACGGGAAAATCAGGCACGAAGCTTTGCAGCAGCGCGGTTGCAAAGATAATGACGATGCCGATTAAGAACAAGGGTATCATGGTCAGCTTCCTGAAATCCTTTTCCTGCTCTTTCTTTTTTGACTTTTTCTTAGACATATGGCTTCCTCCGATTATAGTATTATCAGGTCTTTATCTGCATGAGTTATATTTTCGCAGCCCGTTTCGTTCAAAATCAGCACATCCTCAATGCGCACTCCGAATTTTCCCGGCAGGTATATCCCCGGCTCTGCGGAGATGACCGCCCCGACGGGCATTTTTGTCTCGGCAGACGGTGAGGCAGACGGCATTTCGTGGATATCCAGACCCAGACTGTGGCCGAAGCTGTGACCGAAAAATTCCCCGAAGCCTGCGCTTTTTATGACATCCCTTGCCGCAGCGTCAATTTCGTGACCCGTGACCCCTGCCCGTGCCGCCTTTATACCGGCAAGCTGGGCATTGAGCACAACGCCGTACACATTTTTCATCTCGTCGCTTGCATAGCCCACGGCGACGGTGCGCGTCATATCCGAGCAGTAGCCGTTTTTGATGCAGCCGAAATCCATGGTAATAAAATCGCCGCTTTTTACGAGAGTATCCCCCGGAACGCCGTGGGGCATACTCGAATTTTTGCCGGTGACGGCAATGGGGTCAAAGGAGTTGCCCTCGCCGCCGTGCTTAAGCAGCCTATATGTTATCTCGGCGGCTATATCGCGTTCACTGACGCCGGGCTTTATTATGCCAAGAACATCGTTGAGCGCAAGCTCGGCTATCGCCTGAGCAGAACGCATATGCTTTTGCTCCTCGGCGGTCTTTGCCGCGCGCAGCTCGCTGAATATCCCCTGGCAAGGCGTGAGCGTTCTTCCGAGCAGCTTTTCGTAGGCAAGATACGCTCCGTGTGAGAGTGTACCCTCCTCGCCGCCGATTTTTTCGATATTCTCGTTGTCAAGCTCCGCCTTAATAAGCTGCGAAAGCCGCTTTCCCGCTCCGAACAGCCGCAGAGTGATGTTATCCGCCACCGTTCTCTGCGCCGCTTCGATGTAGCGCGAGTCGGTGAACAAAAACGCGCTCTTGAGTGTTATCAGCACCGCACCGTCTGTAAAGGCAAAGCCCGTTGCGTAACGCTGATTTTTCTCGTCCGTTATCAGCACCGCTTGGAGGTCGGAGGATAAGAGCTTGCTTCTTATTCTTTCAACATTGTTCAAGATAATCCCTCGATTGCACTATTCTATCATTCTTTTCCGCTTCGTTCAACACCGCGGATGTTTTTTTCAAACTTGCTTCTTGCGCCCATGACCTCGTGGCCGCAGCCGAGACAGCGGAGCTTAAAGTCCGCGCCTATTCTGAGCACCTGCCAACGCTTTTCGCCGCAGGGGTGCTGCTTTTTCATCGTTACTATATCTCCGACCTGAATATCCATCTAAGCCTCCGTCAACGCTTTATCTCGTCCCAATACTTCTTTGCCGCCTGCTCGACCTTGTTGTCGCCGTATTCGTAGTAGCGTGCGTTTTTGAGCTCGTCGGGCAGGTACTGCTGCTTTACCCAGTGGTTATTAAAGCTGTGGGGATACTTGTAGCCCTGCTCGCGTTCAAAGCCCGTGCCGTCGGCGTGGACATTCTGAAGCTCGCGGGGAACGGGCCCGGTTTTGCCCGCCCTGACATCGGCAATGGCTGCGTCTATCGCCATGACGCCGGAGTTTGATTTCGGCGCGGTGGCAAGCAGAATTACCGCCTCGGCAAGCGGCAGTCTTGCCTCGGGCAGTCCGAGCTGGAGCGCAGAGTCCACGCAGGATTTTACTATTGTCACCGCCTGCGGATAGGCAAGGCCTATATCCTCGCTGGCAGAGCAAAGTATTCTGCGGCAAGCCCCCACAAGGTCGCCGACCTCGAGCAGCCGCGCAAGATAGTGCAGCGCAGCATCGGGGTCCGAGCCTCGCAGCGATTTCATCAGTGCCGACAAAATGTCAAAATGCTCGTCGCCCTCGCGGTCATAGCGCATTGCGCTGCGCTGGGAGATGGCGTCGGCATCGGCAAGGGCGAGGAATATTTTACCGTCTTCTCGCTTTGCCGCCGAAAACAGCAGCTCCACGGAGTTTATCGCCTTGCGCACATCGCCGCCGCAGGCAGAGCTTATCCTGCGCAGAACACCGTTTTCAATCTCCGGTGTGACTGCGTTTCTCTCGGCTAAAATGCCTATTGCCCGACTGACGGCAGGCTCGACCTCGTATGCCGGAACATGCTTGAACTCAAACACGGTCGAGCGGCTTAAAATTGCGTTGAATACGCAGAAATACGGATTTTCCGTTGTCGAGGCTATGAGCGTTATTCTGCCGTCCTCGATAAACTCAAGCAGCGATTGCTGCTGCTTTTTGTTGAAATACTGTATCTCGTCGAGATACAGCAGCACACCGCCCGGGGTGAGCAGCGTATCAAGCTCGGCGATTATCGCCTTAATGTCGGAAATGCCTGCCGTCGTCGCGTTGAGCTTGCGCAATGTGCGGTTGGTTTTTTCCGCAATTATCCTCGCGACGGTGGTTTTGCCCGTGCCGGACGGTCCGTAGAATATCATGTTGGGTATCTGACCGCTTTCGACTATGCGCCTAAGCATTCCGTTTCTGCCCAAAATATGTCCCTGCCCGACGACATCGTCAAGGCTTGAGGGTCTTATCTCATCTGCCAGCGGCTTATACATTGCCAATACCTCGCTGTTGTTTTTTCAACAAATTTATGATAAGCTTTTTGCTGAAACGGGGTGAAAATATGCGCAGCAAAAAACAAGTGCTTGAGATAGTGCGGCTGCTCGAGGAGGAGTATCCTCTCGCGGAATGCACTCTCGATTACAAAAATGACTACGAGCTTCTTTTCTCCGTCAGGCTCGCCGCACAATGTACCGACGCAAGGGTCAATATGATAACCCCCGCTCTGTTTGAGCGTTTCCCCACTCTGCAAAGCTTTGCCGGCGCAGAGGTCGGGGAAGTGGAGGAATATGTCCGCTCCTGCGGCTTTTACAGGGCAAAGGCGCGCGACATCGTAGCCTGTGCAAAATTGCTCGTTGATAACTACGGCGGCAAAGTACCCGACAGCATGGAGGAATTATTAAAGCTCCCCGGGGTGGGCAGAAAGACCGCAAACCTCATCCTCGGCGATGTG
Organism: Oscillospiraceae bacterium; assembly: GCA_016292445.1. Classification (GTDB taxonomy): domain Bacteria; phylum Bacillota; class Clostridia; order Oscillospirales; family Oscillospiraceae; genus F23-B02. Next base: position 6,561 of record JAEDIN010000030.1, read on the forward strand.
TTCAAAATCCCCGGCTCAACGGTCGTGGACACGCACTGTATCCGCATTTCAAACCGTCTCGGGCTTGTCGATGACCTCAAAGACCCGGTGAAGATAGAGTTTGCCCTGCGCAAGCAGCTTCCGCCGGAGAAAAGCTCCGACTTCTGCCACCGCATCGTGCTGCACGGCAGAGCCGTCTGCACCGCGCGCAAGCCCATGTGCGAAAACTGCCGCTTAAAGGGTGTTTGTCAGTTCTGTGAGAGCTGAATATCCCTATCTATGATAGCTTGCAAGCCCTGCTGAACAGCGGTCTCAAAGCCGAGTTCTTTGAGCTTGCACACGCCCTCGATTGTAGTTCCGCCGGGGGAGCAGACCTTGTTCATCAGCGCGATGGGATGCTCATCCGAGTCCATGCAGAGCAGTCCGCTGCCGACGGCGGTCGCCGTGGCTATCTCCTCGGCAAGAGGTCTTGCAAAGCCTGCGCGAACTCCCGCCTCGGCGAGTGCGTCTATATACAAAAGCACGAACGCGCCCGACGCGCCGCCCAGCGCGGAGAAAGCGGCGAACTGACCTTCCTCAATGTGATATACCTTGCCGACGGTGGAGAAAATGCCGTCGGCTGTTTTTATATGTTCATCCTTTGCGTTTTTGCCGCCGCATATCGCCGTTACGGAGGCTTTGACCTTGGCGTTTATGTTCGGCATGACGCGCACAAGGGGAACGCCCTTTGCAAGACGCGATGCGTACCAGTCGCAGCTTTTGCCTGCGGCTATGGTGATAACGAGCTTGTCCTTGCTTATAGCTCCGCCTATCTCCTCAAGAAGCTTCGGCATGACCTGCGGCTTGACCGCAAGCACGATGACCTCGGACTTTTCCGCCGCTTCGACAGCGGTTTTGCAGGGTATGAGCCCGTGGCGGTCGCTCAGGGCGTTGGTCTTGCCCTCGGAGCGGTTATATCCGTAGATGTTGTCGTTTTTGAATTTGCCCGAGGCAGCCATGCCTGCGATTATCGCCGACGCCATGTTGCCCAGACCTATGAATCCGTACTTCATGATAAGTCTTCCTTTTCGTTTTTTTGATATTTTATCATTATAACGGGAATTGCACAAGCGTTGTATCAATTCTTTGTTAAAAGCAACAATTTTTGACGAAAGTGTTGACAAATATTTTTTTACGGATATAATGGCGTTGAATTGAACAGAGCATGATAGAGGCGCGGTTGCCATCAGTAGTTTAGTTTAAACGCCGGGAAGCGTTAGACGAAAGGGGTCACCGCCGAAGAACCGGACATTTTCCCGAGTGGTCGGTATCTGGGACGCAGGAGAACATCCTGCGGACTGTCGCAATTGCGGAGAGCTGTCATGATCGGCATGAATGTGTTTTCTTGTTGAGTCATGAAGCGTCATGGCTCAATTTTTTGTTCAAAGAAAGGGAAACATTATGGAATTCGTAAACACCTTCTGGGCTCTGGTCCCCCCGATAGTCGCAATCGTTCTTGCGCTCATCACCAAGGAGACCTACAGCTCACTGTTCATCGGCATCCTTGTCGGTGCACTGCTCGCAACGGGCTTTAATCCCATCGGCACTATTGACACAATGATAAACGAGGGCTTCGTTCCCGCCATCTCCGGCAACGCAGGCATCTTCATGTTCCTCGTTATCCTCGGCTTTATGGTAGCCCTCGTCAACACCGCAGGCGGCTCGGCCGCATTCGGCAAGTGGGCTGCAAAGCATGTTAAGAGCCGCGCAGGCGCCGCTCTTGCGGCTTTCGTCCTCGGCGTTCTGATCTTCATTGACGACTACTTCAACTGCCTGACCGTCGGCTCGGTCATGCGTCCCCTCACCGACCAGCAGAAGATCTCCCGCGCAAAGCTGGCCTACATCATTGACGCAACCGCAGCTCCCATCTGCATGATCGCCCCCGTTTCCTCTTGGGCGGCAGCAGTATCCGGCGTTGCCGGTCAGCTCGACACCGGTGTCTCCGGCATCCAGCTTTTCATTCAGGCTATTCCCTATAACTTCTACTCCCTGCTGACTTTGATATTCGTTATCGCTCTCACCGTCATGGGCTTTGACTACGGTCCCATGGCAAAGGCAGAGCTCAAGGCCCTCCAGGGTGAGCTTGGCTCCCTCGGCAACGACGAAAGCGTCGAAATCTCCAAGGCAAGCCTTTGGGATATGCTTGTCCCCATCATCATGCTCATCGTCTTCTGCGTCATCGGCCTTGTCTATGTCGGCGGATACTGGGATCCCGAAAGCGGCGTAGCCGGCGACTTCATAGGTGCATTCGGCAATACCGACGCATTCGTAGCACTGCCCTGGGGTTCTCTCATTGCTCTGGTTCTGTCCATCATCTACCTCATCTGCCGCCGCGTCATCACCTTCAAGGGTGCTATGGAATGTGCGGTCAAGGGCTTTAACGCAATGGTTCCCGCAATCCTCATCCTGACCTTCGCAGTAACTCTGAAGAACATGACCGGTCTGCTCGGCGCAGCAGAATATGTCGCAGGTGTCATGGAAGCAGCCTCCAAGGGCCTGTTCATGATGCTGCCGGCAATCATCTTCATCGTTGCCTGCCTGCTTGCATTCGCAACCGGCACAAGCTGGGGCACCTTCGGTATCCTCATCCCCATCGTTCTGCCCATCTTCGACCCGAGCTCTCCTCTGCTTATGATCGGCATCTCCGCCTGCCTTGCAGGTGCTGTCTGCGGTGACCACTGCTCACCCATCTCCGACACCACCATCATGGCTTCCGCCGGCGCAAACTGCAACCACATCCAGCACGTTCAGACTCAGCTTCCCTACGCCGTTACCGTGGCTCTTATAAGCTTTGTCAACTTCATCCTCGCAGGTCTTATTCAGAATCCCTGGATCTGCCTTGCAATCGGTGCGGTAATGACCATCGCTGTTCTGTTCGTCCTTCGCGCCACCATCGGCAAGAAGACCGGCTGTGTAGAGCAGCAGTAAGCTGAAAGCATTTTTACAGCCTCGTTTCAAAGCGAAACGAGGCTGTTTTTCTATTCAAAATCTATTCGATACTGCGTGCCGGTCTCGGCATCGACAAGCACACGGAGCGTATCGCCGCTTTCGGTCTTGCACTCGAAGTCATAGCAAAGTCTTTCGCTGCCGCCGTCTGTCTCGGCATACACCATGCCGCTCGGTTTTACGCTAAGTCCCTCGGGGAGCGCATTTTTCGCCTCCGACTGTGTGACTATGCTCTCGGGCTTAATGTGCTTTGCCGGACTGTTTATATGCCCGCTTGCATCAAAGGCATACACTTTGCCGTCGTCGCCCGCAATCGAGATTTTTACACAGTCGCTTTCGCATCGCACGCCGTCTGCAAGACACTCAAAGCGCATGACCTGCAAATCTCCGACGCGCTCACTCGACTCTAAGTGCATTTTATTGAATCCCTGCTTTTTGAGAAATTCCTCAGCCGCTTTCTCCATGTCCTCGGAGGACATTTCGCCCGTTACGACCCTCGATGAGCTTAAAGACAGCACATTGCCGAAGCCGTCAACAAGCACGCTCTTGTCAAGATAACCGAAGCTTGTCGCGCCGTTTTCGCTGCGGTACTGTTTTTCGAGCTTGTCACCTTCGACACCGAGAAAATCCGCCGCAATACTTCGCGCTTTGTCCTCGGATATGGGGTCTTCGCAGTCTTGCGGCTTTGCCTTGGTGTATTTTCCGTCATAGTCAAGCTCCGGAAGCTCGCCTATGCCGCTTTCCATATCAAGCATGGCTGTGCTCAAAAGGCTGTCGCCGCCTGCGGCAAAGACATTCTCCGGCTCGTCCATTAAAACCTCGCCGTTATCGATGTCGTCTCGAAGCTTGTCAAGCGATTGGGTGATGCTCTCGGCGGTCTTGTAAAGCTCGGCAAAATTCCTGCGCGCGGTATCGTCAAAGCCGCCGGTCTGCTTCATGAGCGACTGCGCATAATCCGCGGCAACGCTTATGAATTTCGCCGTATTTTCAAGCTCCTGCGTTGAAAAGGGCAGGGCGGACATGGTCATGCCGGCGGCAAGGCAGTTGCCGTAGACATCTGCGCAGACCGAAGCGGACATCTCAGCTCCCGTGGCATATGCACCCCGATGAAGGGCATCGCTTAGCTTTGCCGAAGCCGTCACAACCTCGCCGAAGGCGTGCTCGTAGCCGTAAACGGCGGTGTTGCGGTAGTTTGCGCCGTTTACCGACAGTGCCGCCGAATACGCACCGAAGGCTATCGCCGCCGCCGACAGATATGTCACTATCAGAACGAAAGTTTTTTTCTTAATATACATAAAAACACCTCTCAAGGCTATCTTGTCCTCAAGAGGTGTTTAATATTAGTCTGTTCTCAGCTTAATTTTTCAATCGCGACATTCATTCGGCGCAGGGTCTCCGTCTTGCCGAGAATGCGGCATATTTCGACCGCACCGCCGGGCGTGACCGCCTTGCCGGCGACCGCAATGCGCACAGGCCACATGACCTTTGCGTTTTTGCACTCGCAGCGCGCCGCCATATCGGTCATGGCGGTGAGAATATTCTCGTCGCACCAGTCGCCTATCGCCTCGAACACGGGCAGCATCGCTTTGAGCATCTCAAGCGAGCCTGCCTCGTCGGTCTTGGACTTTTTGTGGACAAACAGCGCGGTGTCGTACTCGGGCAGCTCGTCGAAGAAATCGAGCTTTTCGGGAATGTCGGTCAGAACCTCGGTTCTCTGCTGGAGCAAAGCGGCGATGGCCGCGGGGTCAATGTCGGGATTTTTGACCGCCTGACGGATATAGGGCTCGGCGGCCTTTGCAAAGTCCTCGGGGCTCATGGCGCGGATATACTCGGCGTTAAAGAACCTGAGCTTTTCAATATCGAAAATGGCAGGCGACTTGGAAAGTCCCTTGAGCTCGAAAATTTCGGCAAGCTCCCTCATGCTGTAAACCTCGCGCTCGCCGCCGGGACTCCAGCCGAGCAGCGCGACATAGTTTACCACCGCGTCGGTCAGATAGCCCCGTGCGATAAGGTCCTCGTAGGACGGGTCGCCGTGACGCTTGGACATCTTGTTGTGCGCATCGCGCATGACCGGCGAGCAGTGGACATAGCAGGGGATATCCCAGCCGAAGCTTTCGTACAGCAGATTGTACTTGGGCGAGGATGACAGATACTCCGAACCGCGCACAACATGGGTGATGCCCATGAGGTGATCGTCGATGACATTTGCAAAGTTGTAGGTCGGCAGACCGTCACGCTTTATAAGCACCTGATCGTCAAGGGTCTTGTTTTCGACCGTTATATCGCCGAAAATCTCGTCATGGAAAGTGGTCGTGCCCTCCTCGGGAATGCGCTGGCGAATGACATACGGCTCACCGGCGGCGGCTCTGCGATCGGACTCTGCCTTGCTCATGTCACGACAGGGGTCTGCTGCCTTTTCAAAGCCGCTATCCTCCTCGGACTCGGTCTTTTCGCAGAAGCAGCGGTAAGCGCAGCCCTTCTCGACAAGCAGCTCGGCGTATTCGCCGTAAATCCCTCTGCGCTCGGTCTGGACATAGGGACCTACCGGTCCGCCGATATCGGGGCCCTCGTCATGGTCAAGGCCGCACTCGGTCATGGTGCGGTAGATGACATCGACCGCGCCCTCAACTAAGCGTTCCTGGTCGGTGTCCTCGATGCGCAGGATGAATTTGCCCTTGTTGTGACGGGCAATCAGCCAAGTGTACAGCGCCGTTCTTAAGTTGCCGACATGCATATATCCCGTGGGACTGGGAGCAAAACGGGTGCGTACCTCGCCCTTGGGGATGCGCTCCTCCTGCTCGTCAAACCATTTTGCGTCCTTCATTTTTACCTCCGTACAAAGCCGAAGTCAGCTTTTTTCTTCTTAATTATTCCACCACTATATACTATTTTACATTTTCCTTGTTGTCAAGTGAGAGTTAAAATGGTAGAATACCTGCTTAGAATAGGCAAAAAACCAGAAAGGTTAAGATAAAATGGAAAACACAACGAAGAAGATAATGCTTTCGGGAATCCAGCCCTCCGGCGACCTGCACCTTGGAAACTACCTCGGCGCGGTGAAAAACTGGAGCGCACTTGCCGATGAATTTGATTGCTACTACTTCATGGCGGATCTGCACACACTCACCGTGCGCCAGAATCCCACCGAATTTCGCCGCCGTGCGCTGACCCAGCTTGCACAGTACATCGCCTGCGGCCTTGATCCGGAGAAGAACACTCTGTTTCTGCAGAGCCATGTCCACGAACACGCCGAGCTCGGTTGGGTGCTCAACTGCTATACCATGTTCGGCGAGCTTTCACGCATGACCCAGTTTAAGGACAAGTGCGCCAAGAATGCCGACAACATTAACGGCGGCCTGTTCACTTACCCTGCTTTGATGGCGGCGGATATCCTGCTTTATCAGGCAGACTATGTTCCCGTCGGCGAGGATCAGCGTCAGCACTGCGAGCTGACAAGGGATATCGCAACGCGCTTTAACAATCTCTACGGCGAGACCTTCAAGATTCCCGAGGCGTATATCCCCAAGGTGGGCGCAAGGGTCATGGGTCTTGGCAACCCCTCATCGAAGATGAGCAAGTCCGACCCCTCCGGCTGCGTGTTCCTGCTGGAAAAGCCCGAGGACATCGCCCGCAAGTTTAAGCGTGCCGTCACCGACTCGGACACCGAGCATTGCGTGCGCTTTGACCCCGAGAACAAGCCCGGCGTTTCAAACCTGATGAACATTTATGCCGCCGTGACCGGCAAGAGCTTTGACGAGATAGAGCGCGAATTTGACGGAATGGGCTACGGCGCGTTCAAGCCCGCAGTCGGCGACGCCGTTATCGAGACCCTGCGTCCCATCCGCGAGGAGGCAGAGCGCATCCTTGCCGACAAGGCATATCTCGAAAAGGTCTACACCGAGGGTGCACAGAAGGCGAGCTTCATTGCCCGCAAGACCCTCCGCAAGGTATATAAAAAGGTCGGACTGGTCGAAAAACCCAAGTTTTGACGGGCTGATTTCATGCTCTG
>JAEDIN010000103.1 GCA_016292445.1 Oscillospiraceae bacterium
GCTTACATGTGCGGCTGCCTCGTTGCCGTCCATTGTTTTGAATTTTCTTGCCATAATTTCATCTCCACATAGTAATTAATCGCTTATAGCTGGAGTCTAACACTTAAAAAATAACCTGTAAACAAGAAAATACTACTTTTTTCGCATTAAATTTTCCTTGCCCTTTGGGGAACACTGTATTATAATACTGTAGTATTTGTGGCAGTAGCGCAATTTTTCGATAATCTGCATTGAGAGGAGTCATTTCAATGGTTCATATAACAAACGAAAGGGGTACCATCAGTATTACCAGCGATGTCTTTACGAACATTGCCGGCGTTGCGGCGACAAGCTGCTTCGGCGTCAAGGGCATGGCAGGACGCAGCAAAGAAGGCGGCCCTCTCCAGCTTTTGAGGAGAGAGTCGATGTCCAAGGGCGTATCCACGCACTTTAACGATGATGATACTCTGTCGCTGGAACTGCATATCGGTGTTGACAACGGCGTTAACATCAGTGCCGTTTGCCGAAGCATTATAAAGGAAGTCAGCTACAAGGTCGCAAAGGCGACCGGCGTTCCGGTAAAGAGCGTCGATGTGTATGTTGACACTGTGATTATCGGCTGATTTATATATAATTTTTCCTCCCGGAGGTGCTTTCTTTGAGAGATTACATTGATGCCGCGGCGTTTAAAAATATGATTCTTTGCGCCGATGCGGCACTTGCAGAAAATACACAGATGATAAACGAGCTGAATGTGTTCCCGGTTCCCGACGGTGATACCGGCACGAATATGGGTCTTACCATGAATGCCGCAGCCACCGAGCTTCGGAAAAAGGAATACTATGCCGTGGATGCGGCTGCCGACTGCGTTGCAAGCGCATTGCTGCGCGGCGCAAGAGGCAACTCCGGAGTTATCCTGTCCCTGCTGTTCCGCGGAATTTCGCGCAGACTCAAGGGCATGGAGACCGTCGGCGCAAAGGAATTTGCCGCCGCTATGAATGACGGCGTCGATGCAGCCTACAAGGCGGTCATGAAGCCTGCCGAGGGTACTATTCTCACGGTTGCACGCATGGCGTCCGCCTCTGCGATGGGCTTTGCAAAGGATTCCGAGGACATTGAGGCGATGCTCGATGCCTCCATAAAGACGGCTAAAGAGGCACTTGACAACACCATGAACATTAACCCCGTTCTGCGCAAGGCGGGCGTTGTTGATGCCGGCGGCAAGGGCTACATAGTTATCTTTGAAGCTATGCTTGCTTATCTGCGCGGCGAGATAAAGGCCCCCACCAAGGCGGTGCCCGCCTCGGCGATAGCCAACGAAAGCGGTGCGTTCGATGTTTTTGACACATCGGAGATAACCTATGCCTTTGATACCGTGTTCATAGTCCGCAAGAACGAGCCGAATGTTGATCTGACCCCGTACCGCGCATACCTTTCCAGCATCGGAGACAGCCTTGTTATCGGCGAGGACGACGAGGCGTTCAAGGTTCATGTTCATACGAACATTCCCGGCGAAGCACTGACCAAGGCGCAGAAGTACGGAACTTTGGAGCTTGCGAAGATTGAGAATATGCGCACCCAGCACGAGGATATAATCGCCGGCAGAAAGGCGCAGAGCACCGACGATCTTGAGGATATCGAGCGTGAGCTTGAGAGCGAGGAGATCGCAGTGCCCGTGAAGCACTGCGGCGTTGTCGCGATATGTGCAGGCGAGGGAATGGCGAAGCTGTTCCGCGAGCTGGGCGCAGACACCATCGTTACCGGCGGTCAGACCATGAATCCCTCCACCGATGACATTCTCAAGGAGATAAACCGCACACCGTCCGAGGTAGTGTTCGTTCTCCCCAACAACAAGAATATAATTATGGCGGCGGAGCAGTGTATTCCCATCTGTCAGGACAAGCAGGTCGTTGTCATTCCGACAAAGACCGTGCCGCAGGGCATCACCGCAATGCTGAACTTTGATCCCGATGACGAGGTCGAGGCAATAAGCGAGACTCTCGGCGAGGCGATAAAGAGCGTGCATACCGCACAGGTCACCTATGCAGCGCGCGACTCCGACTTTGACGGTCACATCATCCACGCAGGCGAGTATCTTGCGCTGCTTGACGGCAAGCTTATCGGCAGCTACACCGATATGAAGAAGCTTGTGACCGAGCTTGGCGAGGCTGCGGTCGATTTTGACCCCGAGCTTGTCACGGTGTACTACGGTGAGGATGTTGACGAAGCAGATGCAAAGCAAACGGCGGCGGCTCTGGAGGAAAGCCTCCCGGATGCCGAGATAACGGTGATAAACGGCGG
>JAEDIN010000031.1 GCA_016292445.1 Oscillospiraceae bacterium
TGTATCGTATATAATAAACTTCCGATGCCTGTCGGCATCGGAAGTAATTTTTTAGTCAACTACTTTGACTTAGGTCAATGTTGAGTAATAATCCTGAAAGGAGTGCAGAGAATTATGCTGCGTACTTACCAGCCCAAGAAGCGCCAGCGCAAAAAAGAGCACGGCTTCCGCAAGAGAATGTCCACCGCAAACGGCCGTAAGGTCCTCGCTCGCCGCAGAGCAAAGGGCAGAGCAAAGCTCAGCGCCTGATTTGGCCTGCATGAGCAGAACGGAAGTTTAAATATTTTTTAGGGCGGGTGTTATCCGCCCTTGAGGTGTTTACGCAGGAATTGTTTTCAACCGATTTGGGGTGAATTTCGTTGGATTTCAGGGTCACACTGAAGAAAAACTATGAATTCAGACGGCTGTATCACAAAGGCAAAACCGCCGTCACCCCGTATCTCGTCGTATATTGCCTGAAAACGGGGAGAAGCGTCAACCGCGTGGGCTACACCGTGTCAACTAAGCTCGGCAAGGCCGTTACACGCAACCGTATCCGCCGCCGTTTAAGAGAGATCTACCGCTTGAATGCGGACAAGCTCGTGTGCGGAACGGACATGGTCATTGTCGCCCGTTCGGCCTGCATAAGCGGCGACTTTGCCAAAATCGAGAAAGCATTTTTGCACGCCTGCGCTGAGCTCGGGCTCGTAAAAGGAGAGAAAAAATGAAAAAGCTGCTCATCGGCTTGGTGAGGCTTTATCAGAAGTATATCTCACCCTTAAGACCCGCCTGCTGCCGGTTTGTTCCGACCTGCTCGCAGTACGCCGTTGAAGCTCTGGAGAAATACGGGGCTTTGAAGGGCGGCTGGCTTGCTCTGAAACGCTTGCTGAGGTGCCATCCCTTTCACTTCGGTGAGCACGATTTCTATGATCCCGTACCGTAAACGGGGTCTGATTACAAGGAGAATTTTATGTCATTATGGGATTATATAGTTTGGCCGTTTGCCAGACTTATGGAGTTCCTGTACAACTGGACTCAGAACTACGGCGTTGCCGTCATTCTCTTTGCTCTCGTAGTTAACCTTATTCTTCTCCCCTTCATGGCAAAGAGCAAGAAAAGCATGATGCGCACAACTCGCTTCCAGCCGAAGATGAAGGCTCTCGAAAAGAAATATGAGGGCAACAAGGAAAAGTATCAGCAGGAGATCACAAAGCTCTACCGCGAGGAGAATATCAATCCTATGTCGGGCTGCCTGTGGAGTCTGATACCGTTCCCCATCCTTATCGCTCTGTACAGCGTCATCCGCCAGCCTCTGGAGAAGATGATGGGTATAAGCGAGGACGGTGTTGCAAAGATAACCGAGTGGGCGACGAAAAATGCCGGCTTTGTCGGCTCAAGCAACCATACCTATGACGAGATCGGCGTCACCGACGCTATCCATCAGAATTGGGATGCGGCAGTCAGTGCTCTCGGCGATCTCGGCGATAAGCTCATCAATCTCGATTACGGCTTCCTTGGGATGAACCTCGGTAAGATCCCCGAATGGAAGGTCTGGAACCTTGACTTCTCAAATACCGAGACCGCACTGCCTGCACTGGGACTGTTCCTCATTCCTCTTATTGCGGCGTTCCTGTCTTGGCTTTCAATGAGAATCAGCCAGATGACCAATCCCACCCCCGGCGGTCAGCAGGCAGAGGCATCGATGAAGACCATGAATATTTTCATGCCCATCATGTCCATCTGGATCTGCTTTATCATGCCTGCCGCTCTCGGCGTATACTGGATAGCAAACAGCGTTTTCGGTATAATAAGAGATGTCGTCCTCACCAAGATATATAAGAAGAAGCTTGACATTGAGGACGCAGAGCGCATCGCAAAGAACAAGGCAAAGGAAGAGGAGCTGCGCCGCCGCCACGAGGAGACCGAGCGTCTTCGCGCAGAGGGCGCAACCGTCCGCAACAACAATACCAGCAAAAAGAAGATGCAGGCTCAGTCCAAGCAGCAGAGCGATGAACGCCGTGCCGCCAACGAAAAGGCAGAGCGTGAAGCAAAGCGTGAGCGTCTCGGCATAAAGACCGAGGAGAATCCCTCTCAGGTCGGCAACCGCCGTTACGCAAGAGGCAGAGCCTACGATCCCAACCGTTTTGCTAATGCCAAAGTCGAGACCGAGGCAGAAAGCCCCGAGACCGATGCGGAAAACCAGCCTGAATAGTTACAGGAGAACCTAATATGATAAAGTATTTGGAAAAAACCGGCCGCACAGAGGAAGAGGCTGTTGCCGCTGCTCTTGAGGAGCTTGGTATGGACCGCGACGATGTTTCCGTAACGGTCGTTGAGCGCGCCAAATCCGGCTTTTTGGGCATCGGAGCATCTCCGGCGGTTGTGCGCGTCGAGTATGAAGCACCCGATGAGCCTGTTGCCGAGGCGGAAACGCCTGCAACCGAGCCTGCTCAGGACTATCCCGAGATCAGAAGCTTCCTGACGGGACTGCTCAGCCGCATGGGCACGAAGGCCGACATCGAGATAACCGCTCGTGACAGCAAGGGTATAGTCGTAAACCTTTCCGGCCCGAACATGGGAGCTGTGATCGGTCGCCGCGGCGAGACTCTTGATGCCATACAGCATCTTACCAATTATGTCATAAATCGCGGAAACGACAAGCATATGCACATTTCCGTCGATGCAGAGAGCTACCGTGCAAAGCGCGAGGAATCCCTCGTTCGCCTTGCCGAGAAGATGGCCGCAAAGGTCATCAAATATAAGCGCAGCATGGCGTTAGAGCCGATGAACTCCTACGAGCGTCATATCATCCACACTGCATTGCAGGATTACGAGGGTGTAACGACGAGCTCCACAGGCACCGAGCCGAATCGCCGTGTCGTTGTGTCTTACGACAGACCGCAGCAGACCGGCAACAAACCGCAGAGCCGGGAATGGGCATAAGCCACTGATATTGGAGGAATAGAATAATGACACTTGAAAAGGTTCAGAAAATCATAGCAGAGCAGTTTGAAGTAGCTGCCGACAGCATTTCCGCAGACACCAATATAGTTGACGACCTCGGCGTAGATTCCCTTGATGTAGTTGAACTTATAATATCCGTTGAGGACGAGTTCGGCCTTGAAATTCCCGATGAGGACGCAACCGAGCTCACCACCGTCGGAAAAATTGTAGAGTACATCGAATCAAAGCTGTAATATCCTTGATTTCAAACTCCCTGCATTGCATAGGCAATGCAGGGAGTTTTTTTCACTTGAAAAGTATTTGACTTAGAAAGCATAAAATAGTAAAATGAACTGATTAGCTAATGTATCGGATGGGAGGAGCTATGGAAAAGCTGTCACATGCGTATATAGTCTCCTCGGCATCGCAAGAGGCCGGCTTGGCGAGAGCAACGGAGCTTGCCGCCGAAATTCTGTGCAGCGGTACAGGTAAAAAGCCCTGCGGTGTTTGCCGCGATTGCCGCAAGGTCAAGGCCGGTGTGCACCCCGATCTCGGCTTTGTGCGCAGGCCATTGGATGATAAGGGCAACAAAAAGCGCGATATCCAGGTCGATCAGATAAGAGATATGGGTGCTGACGCTTATGTTTTGCCGAATGAGGCCTCGGGTAAGGTGTATATCATCGAGGAAGCGGAAACAATGAATGAGAGTGCGCAGAATGCCGCCCTCAAGCTGTTCGAGGAACCGCCTGCCGGAGTGCACTTCATCCTCTGCACTGCAAATCCCGAGAAGCTTCTCGTCACCGTGCGTTCAAGGTGTGCGATGATCCGGTGCAACAGCGGTTCAGAGCCGGAGAACAGGGAGATGGCGGAGCTTGCCGACGAGTACATCCGGCTTGTGCAAAACGGCAACAACGCCGAGCTTACGGCATGGTGCATGGAAAACGAAAGACTTGATGCGAGAAAGCTGCCCGATTTTCTCAACAGCGTTGAGCGCAGGCTGGTACAGGAGCTCCGTTACTCCGATGCCAAGAAGCAGATCATGGAGAATATCGAGCTGATCGACAGGTGCATTGAGTACCAAGTGGTCAATACAAGCGTCAGACATATATTTGGATTGTTGGCAGTCAGATCGCTGCCCGCAAAGGAAACGAGGAAAAAAGTTGACTGAAGTTATAAGCGTAAAATTTAAAAACAGGGGCAAGAGCTACTTCTTTGCACCCAACGGCAAAACGGTCAAGACCGGCGAGCAGGTAATTGTCGAGACCAGCAAGGGCCTTGAGATAGCCGACTGCTGCCAGGGAAACCACATGGTCGAGGACACTGCCGTTATACAGCCGCTGCGCCCCGTTGTGAGAGTTGCGACCCGTGACGATCTGCGTGTGGCACAGATAAACAAGCAGCGTGAAAAAGAAGCATATGAAATATGCAAAAAGAAGATCGCAGAGCATGGCCTTGATATGAAGCTCGTCGATGTCGAGTGCAATTTCGAGGGCAACAAGACGATGTTCTTCTTCACCTCCGACGGAAGAGTTGACTTCCGTGAGCTGGTAAAGGACCTTGCGTGCATTTTTCGTAACCGCATCGAGCTCAGGCAAATCGGTGTGCGCGACGAGGCAAAGATGCTCGGCGGCCTCGGTATCTGCGGCAGACCGTTTTGCTGCAGCAAATTCCTCAGTGATTTTCAGCCGGTATCGACAAAAATGGCAAAGGTGCAGTCCATGTCGCTCAATCCCAGTAAGATATCCGGAAGCTGCGGCAGACTGATGTGCTGCCTGAGGTATGAGCAGGAGGCGTATGAGGAGCTTGTCAAGAATGTGCCCAAGCAGGGCGCATTTGTCGAAACTCCGGCAGGCTACGGTATAGTAACGCAGGTAAACCTGCTGCGTCAGCTCGTCAAGGTCAAGCTTGACGGTGAGGGCGAGGATACCTTGCGCACCTACAAGGCCGTTGAGGTCGCTTCCGTGCCCGGCGGCAGACCCAAGGATGGCGAGCCGCTGCCCTCGGTGCTTAAGTATGTGCCCGTTCCCGAGCCCGAGGAGGAGCCCGAGGACGAGTGGGCTATTCCCGATGCATTCATAAGCGATAACGCCGAAGATAAGCCGGAAAAGCAAGAGACACCCAAGAAAAATCGCAATCGCCGCAGCCGCAGAGGCGGCAAAAATCGCAGCAAAAATGATGCCGAAAAGCCTGCGCAACGACCCAAGCCCAAGGCGGCCGAGGATAAACAGAGCGTGAAGGCTAAGCCTAAACACAAAAGGGGAGGCTCAGGCAATAAACCGCATCCCGACGGAGAGAAGACCAAGCCGGAAAATAGTCCGGCGGAGCAAAACTCCAAGCCCCAGCATAAACCGGCAGAGGCCAAGGAGGGCGGAGATAAAAAACGCAGCAGACACCGCTATTATCACAGGGGAAAGCCCAATAATAAGCAGGGCGGCAAGCAGAAGCAATAATAACTCGGAGGTCACGATATGAATAAGAAAGACAAGACGCAGAAGAAAAATATCAGTGATATGAGTGCAAAAACAAAGTGGGCGATAACCGCATTGCTTGCAGTTGTTGCAGTGATCACGGTCGTGTTGTGCGCAAAGGGCGGAAATTTCACCTTCAAGCCCGGCTCGGTACAGGCAAACGATGCCACGGTCGAGGAGACCAAAGCCCCCGAGAAGAACGAGGATAAGGGCGATGCGACCGTTAATCATAAGGTGTTCATTTCGGCAGGCAACGGCGGCACTGCAAGTCCCAACGGCAATGTTGAGGTCGAAGATTGGGGCAGCCTTACGATGAATTTTACCCCCAATGAGGGCTATGAGATAGCCTCGGTGAGCGTTGACGGCGAAGATCAGGGCAGCATCGAAAGCTACACTTTGTCGTATATCAAGGATGACCACACCGTCATTGTCACATTCGAAAAGAAGCCCGAACCAACGCCTACGCCGACGCCGACCGATGAAAGCGTATTTCCCGGACTTGACCGACTTTTCGGTGACTAAATCTTAGATAAACAGACAAAGAGAGAGTTTTATGCATACTGGATTAGTTGTTTTACTTTTTGCCGTGGGTCTGCTGCTCATTATAAAGGGCGGCGACTGGTTTGTTGACTCGGCGGTTTTCATAGCCAATTTGACCGGCATACCGAAGTTTATTATCGGTGCGACGATAGTCAGTGTCGCCACAACGCTTCCGGAGCTCACGGTGTCCGTCACCGGAGTGCTCGACGGTGAGCTTGGCCTTGCCGTCGGAAATGCTGTCGGCTCGGTCACAGCAAACATCGGTCTTATCATGGGTATTTCGATTGTCTGCATACCTGCTGCAATAAAGCGCAATCAGTTCCGGCTCAAGGGTACGATTATGGTGTTGGCGGCATTGCTTTTGTGGGTGCTGTGCAAGGGCGGCTCACTTCATATGCTGCCGAGCTTTGCTCTGATTGCGCTGCTTGCAATTTATATCTGGGATAATATCAGAGACGCCAAAAATGATATGGGCATGGATGAGCGTGAGCAGGTAGATAAAAAGCATCTGCCGAAGCAGCTTGTGATGTTCGTCATCGGCATTGCCGCAATCGTAGTCGGCTCAAAGCTGCTAATTAAGTACGGCAGCGAACTCGCACTTTTGCTCGGCGTGCCCTCGGCGATAATCGGCGTCACGATGGTCGCTATCGGCACGAGCCTGCCTGAGCTTATCACAACGCTTACGGCAATACGCAAGAAGGAATCCTCAATGTCCATCGGTAATATCATCGGTGCAAACATAATTGATCTTGCAATGATTTTGCCCATATGCAGCATCGTTTCCGACGGTAAGCTCACGATAGCGGAGCAGTCGTATGTACTGGACATGCCGGTGTGCTTCGGCATGACGCTGCTTGCTGTTGTGCCGCCGCTTATTAAGGGCAGAATGTACCGCTGGCAGGGCATTTTGATGCTGCTTGCTTATGCGGCGTATGTTGTGGTGCTTGTCACAAAATTCGGAGTCTGAGTATTACAAGAAAACAGCCTGTTGGGTTTCAACAGGCTGTTTTTGTGCGTATCAAATTGAATTTACGATGTGCAGATATCGGTAGAGCATTGCCGCTATCTCGGCTCTTGTCGCGCCGCTTTGCGGCTCAAGCGTGCCCTCGTCCGTTCCGATGATTATGCCTTGGCTGATCGCCCACTTCATAGCGTCAAGGTAAGGCTCGGCAATGCTGCCGGAGTCTGAAAAATCGGTCAAGTCCGTATCGACGGCGCTGTCGGCGGAGAATTTGTACAGCAGATAGGCAAATTCCTGCCTGCTTACTATGCTGTCCGGGCAGAATAAGCCCGAGCCGTCGTTAATGTTCACACCGCTGCTGTGCATCCATATTGCGGCATCCCTGTAATACTCATCGAAAACATCGGAATATGGGTTTGCCTTGCCTGCGACGGAGGGCATATCCGCTATTCTGTAAAACACGGTTGCGATCATGGCTCTTGTCATCGGATCATCGGGGGCAAATGCGGTCGCATCCGTTCCGATAAGGAGTTTATTATCTATGCAGTAGTCGATCTCATAATGTGCCCAATGCATTTCGCTGAGGTCGCTGTAGCCTATCGACGGGCAGTTGTCGAAGCGGTTGCAGCCCCTGACATATACGCCGGTAACCGTTACATTCTTTGACGGCATCGTAAAATAAAATCCTGTGGACGCACTGCCCTTGACAGTCACATCGTTTGATTGCCATGAGCTTATCTTGTAGCCGAACTTTTCCTCGGTGGACAGTGGATAGAGCATTACCTTTGATCCGACCTCGTATTTGCCGCTGCCGCCGCCGTTGTTGACTGTAACGGTGTAGACGGATTTGATCTCCTCATAGTTTGCGGTTATCGTCACATTCTTTGACGGCATGGTGAAATAGTAAAAACCGTCGGAATCCATTTTAATGGTGACATCGGTGCTTTTTGACCAGCCGGTGAACCGGTAGCCGCTTTTTTCGTAGGGGCTGAGATACACCGTTACCCCGGGCCTGTTTTTGCCGCTGCCGAAGCCGTCATTTACCGTGACGGTGTATTTGGTGGGGGCAGTGCCCTTAAGCCACATGGCGGTGAGGTTAAGATTCTTTTTTGCAATGTCACGGTTTCCGTAGTAATAGCCGGCATCGGACTTCCATCCGTCAAGATAGTAGCCGGACCTTGTAGCCTCCGGCATTGAGCTGTAATGCTGACCCTTGGTGTAAATCACTACACGGTTTCCCGTCGTGAGCGTACCGCCGTTTGCATCGAGCTTAACATAAACAAAATCGTGGCTGCCGGTGCCCGTGTAGTCACCGTACAGAAAAATCTTGGCCTCCTCAATGCGCCTTTCGATAAGTCCGGTAATAATACCTTCTCCGCCGTTGCAGATAACGCCGAAGGCATCGGCAATCTCCTGATCGGGAAGCACCTTGCCGTTTGAGTCTTTAAAGTTGTTCTTAAGGTACTTAGCTATCCTCCAGCTTTTATCCACCCAGTTTGTACCGCAGTTATAGGTAAAGCTTACTATGGCATCGAATTTGCTCTGACTGAAGCTGAGATTGTACTCGTCAATATAGCCGTTGACAGCGGCCTCGTATTTTTTGAGATCCTGCGCAAAGAGCTTGTCGGCCTCGTCCTGCGTGAGTTTGTCACCCTGCTTGACCTGACTGTCGGAGTGACCGTAGCCTATCGTCCAGTAGTCCTCACCCGGCAGCTTATAGGCTTCAAGTCTGCAGCCTTCTTTCTCTTTTATGTACTCAATTATATTGCCGCTTGCCTTCATACTGCTCGCTGCGGAGGCAGAAAACGGTACTAAGCTGAACAACAGAAGCAGTACCAGAATAAACGACATACATCGTTTCATTTGGGGTAACTCTCCTTATATCCGTATTTGTAATCAAGACAGTTTTGTTTCAAATAATTTAACATTTTGCATTATAGCAAAAAAACACTGAAAAATCAAGCCCCAGGCAAATCGGACGAATTTTTGAGCGGAAAAGAGCTCCCAAAAATAACCGAGAGCTCCGTTTTGTGGGTATACAGTTTGTAATAATTGCATCTATATCATTTGTGCAAGCTCGTATGCGGCCCGACTTGCGCCGATAATGCCGCAGGGGTAATGCGAGCCTGCCAGGCAGTATAGCCGTGCCGCTGAGGGTGCGCTTTGAGCTTGTATAAACTGAGCTTTGTCGGCAAACTCCTCCTGCGCAAGGACTATCAGGTCGCAGTCTATGCTCCTGATAAAGGTATCGGAGGAATGTGCCGTGCCCAACGCGGCGCAGCAGCTTTGTTTTAACAGCAGGCAGCCCTCGGATATTCTGAGCGGCTCTGCTGCCGTCATTAGCTCAACGCCTTGAGTTTTAAGGACTTTTTTGAACCATTCGCGCTCAAAAAAAGTGGAGTTTCTCATTATTTCGCAGCCATTTTCTATAAGCGTGACCTTTGCTGCTTTTTCCTCCGATTTGAGCCATAGTGCGCACTCGCAGCCGGATTTGCCGCCGCCTAAAACGGCAATTCGCTTGCCGCCAAGCTCCTGCAGCTCCCCGGCTGTCGAGGCGAGCACCCACAGCGGCACGAAGGGAATATCACCCCAGCCGGAAATGTCGGGCAAGGGAGGAAGCCGGCTGCCGTTTGCAAATACAATGGCATTGTAGCCGCTTCCGGAGAGCCCTGCGGCATCCACATAGCTGTTTGGAAAGATTTGAACATTTTTTGCTCTGCACAGCTTGAGTATGAGCCAGTGACGGTAGCTGAGGGTGTCGGCTTTGAAAGACGGCCTTGCTTCGGCAATAAGCCGTCCGCCGAGCTTGCTGCCGGATTCGTACAGATCAACATTATGACCGCGGTTTGCCGCGCAAAGGGCGAAGCTCATGCCCGACACTCCGCCGCCTATTACGGCTATGTGCTTTCGCGTTTCGGACTTGGTGCGGAGATCTACAAGAAGTCTGCCCAATGGGTTTATGTAGGGAATAATGTCATCGACCGTGCCCGACTGCGCTTTGCCGCACCATTCCGGGTCGGCAAGCAGTGTTCTTTGGAGTATGACCATGTCGCACATTCCCTCACGCAGGGCCGCCTCCGCAACATCAGGATAACCCAGCTTGCCGCAGGCGGCTACCGGAACGCTGACACTCGATTTAGCACACCTCGAATATTCAAGAAAGCAGCCGGCAGGCATTGCCTCGGTCGGCTGACGCAGCCACGGTGCGTTTTTCGCACACGGCTCGATGCTGAGCATATCGGCGCCTGCCGTAACGAGGTCGGCATATGAATACGAAACGCTGACCCGACACATGAGCGGAGCATCCGCACCGACGGCACGGCGAACGGATCTTGTAAGGACAACAGCCTGGTCATGTTCAACATCGCGCAGGTCAAGACACAGCCCGTCGCAGCCGATTTTGACAGCGTCGAGGGCTTGGCGGCACAGAAGTTTCGACCGCACCGCAGGCCTTATTTGCCGAAAGCCCGCACTAAGCGGCTTATCGGGTGTAAGCATAGCAAATATTCTGCCGCCATGCGCGTGGACACCGTCGCAGAGTTTGAAATCAAAGCCGCTGTCAATGCAGATAAGCCCGACACCTCCTGCCGCGGCACTGAGGGCAAATTCCTCGGGCTTTTCACCATACAGCTTGACGGGAGGTATGGCGATAATACGGTTTTTGAGGCTCAGTCCTCCGCATAAGATGGGCGAAAACAGCGCATCAAACGGATAAAGCTCCTGCGTGTAACACAAAGCGGAGCGCACAGGCCCTGCCGGTCTGCTTTTTGTTTCGTCAATAAGCGTGTCGTTTCTCATTGTCATTCCTCCGTTTCTTACAAGCATTATGGGACAAGCCGTTTGAAAAACATAACAAACGAGGTCGAAAGCGAAAATTTATTGTTAAAGCTTTCGCAGGGGGATGTTATTGACATCGGCGGTGAGCTGATATAAAATTTTAAATCATATCAATCGATTATGAGGAGCAAAAAATGAGAGACTATAACGAAGAATTTAAAAACAGAGTTCAGTTTATAAGGGACCTTGTTGAAAAAAGCGGCGTTGACGGAATCGTTTTCGGCAACTCCGGCGGCAAGGATTCCGCCCTTGTCGGCATTCTCTGCAAGTTCGCCTGTGAAAATACCGTCGGCATCATGATGCCCTGCGCATCAAAGCGTAATTTTGAGCAGGACATGAAGGACGCAAAGGAGCTCGCCGAGCATTTTGGAATTCAGACCAGAGTCATAGACCTCACCGATGTCCGTCAGGCGGAGATCGACAGGCTTTCCGGGATAACAACCCTCAGCAATGCGGCGGTGAATAACATAGCACCCCGTTTGAGAATGACCACTCTCTACACCATTGCCGCCAGCGAATACCGCCTTGTTGCCGGCACCGGCAACCGCAGCGAGCTGTACATGGGCTACTACACCAAGTGGGGCGACGGTGCCTGCGACTTTAATCCCATTTCCGACCTCACGGCGACCGAGGTTATTGAGTTTCTGTGCTGGCTCACAGCTCCCGCCGCAATAATTAATAAAGCCCCCTCGGCAGGCCTTTTTGACGGTCAGACCGATGAGGAAGAAATGGGCGTTAGCTACGCCGCTATCGATAAGTACATAACCACCGGCGAAGCATCCGAGCATGATAAGAAAATAATCGACCGCTATCACAAGAGAGCGGAGCACAAGCGCATCGGAATAAATCATTATAAAAAGATAGACGAATGAATTTGGAGGATTGAATATGGATAGTAATGTGCGCCCCGAGACCATGGAGAGAATTACCACCCCAGAGCTTGCTGATGCGTTCATTGACGAGCAGATAAAGCTCATTCGTGAGCAGGTCGGTACAAAGAAGGTGCTGCTTGCTCTCTCCGGCGGAGTTGACTCGTCCGTCGTTGCCGCACTTTTAATTAAGGCTATCGGAAAGCAGCTTACCTGCGTGCATGTAAATCACGGCCTTCTGCGCAAGGGCGAGCCCGAACAGGTCGTCGAGGTTTTCCGCAATCAGATGGATGCAAATCTCGTGTATGTAGATGCCGTTGACCGCTTCCTTGATAAGCTTGCCGGGGTTTGCGACCCCGAGGCAAAGCGCAAGATTATCGGCGCGGAGTTTATCCGCGTGTTCGAGGAGGAGGCACGCAAGCTCGAGGGCATAGAATTTTTGGCGCAGGGTACGATATATCCCGACATTCTCGAGAGTGACGGCGTCAAGGCGCACCACAATGTCGGCGGTCTGCCCGAGGATTTGCGGTTTGAGCTGGTCGAGCCGGTCAAGCTTTTGTACAAGGACGAGGTTCGCGTCGTCGGTAAGGCTCTCGGTCTGCCCGACAGCATGGTCTACCGCCAGCCCTTCCCGGGCCCCGGTCTCGGTGTAAGATGCACCGGCGCAATCACCCGTGACCGCCTCGAGGCTGTCCGTGAGTCGGACGCAATACTCCGCGAGGAGATTGCCGCGGCAGGACTTCAGGGCCGGATATGGCAGTATTTCACCGCCGTTCCCGATTACCGCGCGACCGGTATCCGCAACGGGAAGCGTGCATATGAGTGGCCGGTTGTTATCCGCGCCGTAAACAGCGTTGACGCAACGAGTGCGACCGTACCCGAGCTTGACTGGGCACTGCTCAAGAGGATAACCGACAGGATTCT
>JAEDIN010000032.1 GCA_016292445.1 Oscillospiraceae bacterium
TATTTGCACCGCGTTTGTTGCCGCGCCTTTGCGGAGCTGATCGCCGCAGCACCACAGATTAAGCCCTCTGTCGTCGGTGAGATCCTCGCGAATTCTTCCGACAAGCACAAGGTCCTGATCGCTGCTTAAAAGCGGCATGGGGTAGAGCATATCGTCCAGCTCGTCGAGCAGCTTGCAGCCCGGCGCAGCGGCTACCGCGGCTCTCGCCTCCCCGACCTCGATTTTCTCCCGCGTTTTCACGCAAACCGACACGCTGTGACTGCGCACCACCGGCACACGCACGCAGGTGCAGCTTACGCGCATTTCCGGCAGATGCAAAATGCGCCTGCCCTCGTTTTGCAGCTTCATCTCCTCCGAGGTGTAGCCCATGAACTGCCTGTCGCCTATCTGCGGGATGACATTATATGCAATCCGGTGCTGAAACACCCTCGGCGAATAGCTCTTGCCCTGCGCCATTGCCTCCACCTCGCTAAACAGCTCCTCCGGCCCTGCCGAGCCTGCGCCCGACACCGCCTGATAGCTCGACACCACCATGCTTTCAATCGGACTTATCCGCCGCAGCGCGCTAATCGCCGTGCAGGTGATGGTGGTAGTGCAGTTGGGATTTGCGATGATGCCGTGATGCTTTTTCACATCCTCGGGGTTAATCTCGGGTACAACAAGCGGCACATCGGGACAAAGCCTGAACGCGCTGGAGTTATCCACGAACACCGCGCCTGCGGCTTTTATATCATCGGCAAAGCCTGCGGCGATGTTGCTTTCCGCTGCGCCGAGGACTATATCCAGCCCCTTGAAATTTTCGGCACATGCCTCCGTGACCTCGTGTCCGTCAATCGTTTTGCCTGCGGATTTTTTGCTTGCCAGCAGCCGCAGCTCACCTACGGGGAAGCTGCGCTCTTTAAGAATTTTCAGCATCTCTCTGCCGACCGCGCCTGTTGCGCCAAGTATGCCTACATTATATTTTTCCATAACAGACCTCCGTATAATTAAACGAGCTGCCCCACGAGGGCAGCTCGCTTTATACAATTCTATTCGTAGGCTATTAAATAATTCCGGCGATGAACAGGGAGGGGTCGGCGCTCTTTGCCTTCGCCGCCCATGCGTGCATTTCGGAAACGGAAACATCGCCCGTCACCACGCCGTCACCGCAGGGGGCGACGGTCAGCTCGTCAAGCCATGCGTCATTGCCGGCAAAGCGGACATAATACGGGTGCTTTTCAGCAGAATTATCGGGCTTAGCCGGCTGAATTATATCGGTGTAAAAGCGATTTACGCCGCCTTGAATATCAAGGCAGTCGGCAACGGCGTTATACGCCGTGGGATAGCGGCCCGCGCCCTGACCGTAGAAGCTCTCCTTGCCGGTGAGCTCGGTTTCAAACGAAATGACATTGCGGTTTGTCGATACCGCCGCCTCAAGCTCACCGCGGGGAACGAAGCTCGGTTCGACATACACCGACAACGCGTTTTCAGTCCTTTTGCCGAAAGCGAGCATTTTACACACTCTGTTCATGCTCTCCGCTGCCGCAATATCCGCCGCGGTGACGCAGCGAATGCCGAACACCGGCACTTCCTCCTCCAAAAGGCAGCAGCCGAAGGCGATGTTTGCGGTGATAATGCACTTGCGCTGAATGTCAAGCCCGTCAATATCCGCAGAGGGGTCTGCTTCGGCATAGCCCAGCTCCTGCGCAAGCTTCAGCACCTCGGCAAAATCGCAGCCCTCGGTGTGCATTGCATCGAGGATAAAATTTGTTGTACCGTTCATGATGCCGGAAAAAGCGGTCACCTTGTCCAGCCGCATGACGCGCTCAAGATTATGCAGCCACGGTATGCCGCCGCCGACGGCGGGGGTGCAGCGGAAGGCGACACCGTTTTCCTTTGCAAGCTGCGTCAGCTCGCAGTAGTAATGCGCAACAAGGTGCTTGTTTGCCGTGACTACATTTTTGCCTGCCCTCATCGCAGCCGACACATAGTCAAAAGCAGGGCTCAATCCGCCCATGACCTCCACGACCGTGTCCACGCTCTTATCATTTAAAATGGTATCGATATCAAAAACCGCCTTGTCGCCGAGTTCCGGCTTTTCGCGACGCACAAGCACATATCTAAGCTCGATATCGCTTCTTGAGCTGCAGATTTCGAGCACGCCGCCGCCGACAACTCCGCAGCCGAGTAATGCAATCGTCATGGTAAAACTCCCCCTTTTTTAGTGAAATATAGCATGATGCCGCCGTTTTCGCAAGCTTTTCAGGAAAAACCGAAAAAATATCTTGCATATTTTAATTCATAAGCCGCAAAAAATGCAACTACATATGGACGAAAACTGCATTTTTGCTCAAGATATTGCAAAAACGGCACCAATTTAGTGCAAAAACGCCGTTTTGCCCAAGCTTTGATAAAATTTTTGCAGTATTCAAATTGAAAAATTTCATTTTACCTATTGAAATCGGCTATAAAAGGGTGTATACTGTGCAAGTAATGAATTTTTCAAAATGACATTATTCAAAATGAATATTGCAAAACAGGAGGAAATATCAAATGAAAAAGATTATGGCAATGCTTCTGGCAGTCATGATGGTCTTCGCACTCTGCGCGTGCGGCGGCGGCGGTGACAACCTTACCTTCGTTACCGGCGGCGAGGCAGGCACCTACTATGCATTCGGCACTGTTCTTGCACAGCAGACTTCCGACGAGACCGACACTTCCGTTACCGCGGTTGTCGGCAACGGCTCCAAGGCAAATGTTGAGGACCTCGCAGCAGGCGACGCTCAGCTCGCATTCTGCCAGTCCGATGTTATGAGCTATGCTTATGCAGGCACCAACCTCTTTGAGGAAAGCGGCGCAGTCAAGGACTTCTCCGTTGTCGGCGCACTGTACATGGAGCAGGTCCAGATAGTTACCATGGACCCCAGCATCAAGACCGTTGCTGACCTCAAGGGCAAGAATGTTTCCATCGGCGCTTCCGGCTCCGGCGTTAACTTCAACGCTATCGATGTCCTCAAGGCATACGACATGACCCTCGACGACATTAAGCCCCAGTACCTCGACTTCGCAGACTCCGCAGACGGTCTGAAGGACGGCAAGATCGACGCAGCCTTCATCGTTGCAGGCGCACCCACCACCGCAATCACCGACCTTTCTGTCGGCGGTCAGGTTTACCTCGTTGGCTTTGACGCAGAGCATGTTGCAAAGCTCGTTGAGATGTGCCCCTACTACAAGGAAAACACCATCGCAAAGGATGTCTACAACACTCCCGATGATGTTACCACCGTTGCAATCGCAGCAGTCGTTCTTGCAAGGAACGATGTCTCCGAGGACGCTGTTTACAACTTCCTCACCGCAACCTTCAACGATCTTGACGATCTGACCAAGGCACACGCAAAGGGCGCAGAGCTCAGCCTCGAGTTCGCTTCCTCCATCACCGATGTACCTTATCATCCCGGTGCAGTTAAGTACTTTGCCGAGAACAATATCACCGTAAAGTAAGCCTCGGCGCAAAAGCTTAACGGAATACTAACAAAAAACGACTACGGTGTCCCCCGGGACACCGTAGTCTCCGACTTTATTTTTGACCTGAAAGGCAAAACGCTTTGCCTCTGAGGTAAGAGATAAGAAATGAATGAAAGGTTGATTTCATATGTCCGACAAGAAACTGAAAGACTCTCCCGAGCTGGATACCGAAATGCCCCTCGAGCCTGATGCAAACGGTCATGAGACCGTCAGCGAGGCCGAGGTCAATGAGGTCATGAAGAAGTACGACCGCGAGTCGAATACGAGGATATGGACCGGCGTTCCGCAGAGAGTGGTGCAGGGCATCATGGCGCTGTTTTCTCTCTACTGCATTTACTCCACCCTGTTTTCCGTTGCGTCCCTCGAAAGACGCCTGACGGCGTTTCTCGGCTGCGTCATCGTCATGGGCTTTTTGTACTATCCTGCAAGCAAGCACCATGTTAAGCCCAACTACATACCTTGGTATGATGTTCTCATCATGCTCGTCGGTGCAGGCTGCTTCTTCTACTATTGCGCCGTGGCTGATGACCTTATAAAGGTGCTCTCCAGCGCATCGAAGATGACTCCCGTGTACTGCGCCATCGGCGCTGTCGGCATTTTGGTTCTTGCCGAGCTTTGCCGCCGCTGCGTGGGCGTTCCCATCCTCGTTGTTGTCGGCGCTTTGCTGTTTTACACCTTCGGCATTGCCAATCTGTCGCTCGAGCGTGCGCTGTACACTCTGTTCTACCGCACCGGCGGCGTTATCGGCACTCCCATTCAGGTGTGCGCAAAGTTCATCGTCGTGTTCATCGTGTTCGGTGCTTTCCTTGAAAGGACCGGCATATCCAAGTTCTTTATAGACCTTGCAAACAAAGTCGCCGGCGCATCCTCCGGCGGTCCTGCAAAGGTTGCTGTCATCTCCTCGGCACTGTGCGGCATGGTTTCCGGCTCCTCGGTCGGCAACACCGTCACCACCGGCTCCGTCACCATCCCCATGATGAAGAAGACCGGCTACAAGCCCGAATTCGCCGGCGCAGTCGAGGCGGCAGCCTCCACCGGCGGTCAGATAATGCCCCCCATTATGGGTGCTGCGGCATTCCTCATGGCAGAGTATATAGGCATTCCCTACGGTCAGGTTGCACTCAAGGCAATTCTTCCGGCGTTCCTTTACTTTGCCGGTATCTTCATCGCAGTTCATCTCGAGGCAAAGAAGCTCGGACTCAAGGGCATCAGCCGCACGGAAATGGTACCCGGCAAGGACCTTTTCAAGAAGTGCTACCTGCTGTTCCCCATCGTTCTGCTGGTTTACCTCGTTTCCACCAACGCCTGCACCATGCAGTACGCAGCGGCACTGTCCATTATTGCCAGCGTAGTTGTAGGCCTTATTAACCGCGAAGCAAAGCTGACCCCGATGCGCATCGTCGAGGCACTTGAGGCAGGCGGCAAGGGGACCATCACCGTCGCCGTTGCCTGTGCAATGGCAGGCGTTATCGCAGGCTGCATCACCGCAACCGGCCTTGCCTCCAAGCTCATCAGCTCCATCGTTGCGCTGTCGGGCAACGCCCTCATCATCGGTCTGTTCCTCACCATGCTGTGCTGCATCGTCCTCGGAATGGGTGTTCCGACCACAGCAAACTACTGCATCATGGCGGCAACCTGCGCACCCATCCTCGTTAAGCTCGGTGTGCCCCAGGTCGCAGCTCACTTCTTCGTGTTCTACTTCGGCATCGTTGCCGATATAACTCCTCCCGTTGCGCTGGCAGCCTACGCTGGCTCGGCAATCGCAAAGTCAAACCCGATGCGAACAGGCGTCAACGCCACCAAGCTCGCTATCGCGGCGTTCATCGTACCCTACATCTTTGCTTACAGCCCCGTTCTGCTGTTTGAAAATGTCAGCGGCTTTTTCGAGGTCGTTCAGATCTGCGTGTCCGCATTTATCGGCATCTTCGGTGTTGCTGCCTGCCTGAACGGATATATGTTCAAGGATATTAATGTCGTTTTGCGTATTGCACTGCTTGCCGGCGGCCTGACCCTCATCATCCCCGGCCTTGTAACCGACATTATCGGTCTTGTTCTGGTGCTCGGCGTGGTCGCATATCAGTATTTTTCCGCAAAGAACGAAAAGAAAGCGGTTGCGTAGGGTTTAGTCATATCAGAATAATCACAAATAACAAAACTCCGGTAATACAACAAAGTATTACCGGAGTTTTTTCTTGGCTGAATCAGCCCTTATCTTCTCTTATGATGACCCTTTCGCCGTGGATCTCGAGCCTGTTGCGGCAAAACAGCGCGACTGCCTTCGGCAGCAGCTTCCACGCCGCCTCCTCCATGATGCGTCGGTTGAGGCTCTGGAGGGTGTCGTCGGGGTGAATGTCGATTGCCTGCTGAGCGATAATTGGCCCGATGTTGCCGTCGATGTCGGCAAAAAATGCCGTTGCGCCGGTGACCTTGCAGCCGCGCTCCATAGCCGCCCTCACGGGACTGTCGTCGCAGTTGACAAAGGCGGGGATGAGCGAGGGGTACACACCTATGATGCGCTTACGGAACTGCGTGGATATTACGCCGAGGGGCATATCGTAGTCGGCGACGATGACGAGGTCGATGTCCATATCCTTGAGCTTGTTGGATATGGCCATGCTGTAACTGAGCTTGGTGGGGAAATTATCCGGCTCGACGACTATGCTCTCGACCTTTGCGTTTGCGGCGCGGCGCATTGCGTAGGCGTTTGCATCGGTGCAGATCACGGCGACAAGCTCGAAATCGGGGATCTCTCCAAAATACATCGCGTCGAGAACAGACTGCAAAAGCATTCCGTTGCCCGAGACCAGAATTGCAGCTCTAACCATTACTCAGTTATCCTTTCGCCTTTAATATATCTTGCCGCCGTCTGGCCGTTAAGGGCCTCGACGGCTTTTATTTTTTCCATTCGCCGCTCACGCTCACTGTTATCTGCGCGGCTTAGCTCGCGCTTCATGCCGAGGATAAGCGCGTCGCCGGTGAGGTTTTCAAGCTCAATGCACTCGCCGCACTCCGTGTATTCCATGAAGCCTGCGACCTTGGGGTCGTAGCTTATGCCCACGGTAGGCACTCCGCAGCCTGCGGCAAACAAAACCGCGTGCATACGCATGGATACAACAATGCGCATTTTTTTCATAAGCCCCATGCACAGTGCGGCGTCGCCCACCGCAGGCAGGATAACGCAGGGGACATCGGCGGCGGCAACCGCCCTTTGCGCGGTTTCAAAATCAGCCTTTCGGTTGAGCGTCATAAAAACGGGGGTGAGTCCAAGCTCGTTGTGTGCGTATCTGATCGCAGACAAAACCGCGTCAAAATGCTCGTTGAGCCCCTGCCACGGTCTCAGGCAGAAGCAGGCATATTTGCCCTCGGGGTCAATGCCGTTTTTCAGCAAAAAGCCTGCCGCTTCGTCGTCGCTGCACGCGGAAAGCGACAAAACCGGATCTGCGGCAAGAATAATTTCGGGCTTCGTAACGCCCATGTCATTAAGAAGCGCTGCGCTGTTTTTGTCGCGCACGCAGATTGCGTCAACGCAGGAGTTCAAAATACCGGCGGTTTTTTTGATGTCGCCCTCACCGGAAATCGGTCCAATGCCGCAGCCGTACATCAGCACCCGACAGCCGCAGCGTTTTGCAAGGCGCAGCGTGCCGAGGTAGTAGAAAAGACTGCGCCTGCTGGTGACATTCTGAATTAAACTGCCGCCGCCGTTAATGTAAAGCCCGGCGTTTTTCATGGCGGCAAAAATTCCGACAAAATCAAAGGTGTGCACAGCCTCAACGCCGTACCTTTGTCCGGTTTTCTCCGGTGAGCGGGTGACAACGCACAGCGAAAGTGTGGGGTCAAAGCCGCGCAGCGTGCCGATGATGGCGCTGAGTATCGCCTCGTCACCGATGTTGCCTGCGCCGTATGCTCCGCAGATAAGCACCTTGCGGCAGGGGGTATTATGTTTTCGCCTCCGGGCGTTCAAGAGCCGCACCCCCCAAAAATCGCAAAGGAAAACTTGAAAAAGCGGATAATCTAATATAATATACTATTATACATTTTACGGTCCGCAAGGTCAAGGCGAAACAGGTCGAAGACTGTCGGACGCAGCAAGGAAAATTATCGAAATGACTACTTTATACCTCATTCGCCATGCCCAGGCTGAGGGCAACCTCTACCGAATTGCCCAAGGGCAGTTTGACAGCTATATCACCGAGCAGGGCTACAGGCAGATAGACGCTCTTGCCGAGCGTTTTAAGGACATACACATTGATGCGCTGTATTCAAGCGATCTGCGCAGAACGCGCGCCACGGCGCAGGCGATAACGCGCTATCACGACCTCACGGTGCACACCACGCCCCGACTGCGCGAGATAAGCCTCGGAGTGTGCGAGGGCATGAGCTTCGGCGATATGCGGAAGCTTGACCCGGTGCAGATGGATTACTTTAACAACGACCCCGAAAAATGGCGCTGCGAGGGAGCAGAGACCTTTGCCGAGTGTACCGAGAGAATGCTCAGCGTTGTCACCGAGATAGCTGAGGCAAACGACGGCAAAACCGTCGCCGTTGTCAGCCACGGCATGGCGATACGCTCCATGCTTGCGCGCATTATGGGCGTCAAAAGCGAGGACATTTCGAGCCTGCCCCACGGCGATAACACCGCCGTAACGCTGCTGCACTATGATAAGGGCAGGTACAAGGTCGAGTATTACAACGATAACTCCCACCTGCCCGATGCGCTTTCGACCTTTGCAAAGCAGACATGGTGGCGCAAGGAGACCGGCGGCAGGGACGCTGAGAATTTGAGCTATGCGCCGCTGTCACCCTTCGAGCATCCCGAGGTGTATATCGATTTTTACCGGCAGGCATGGCTTGCCGCCCATGGTGATCTGAAATTTTTCTCCGCCGACTGGTATCTCACGGCGGCAGAGCGGCATTTTGAGCGCGAGAAAAACTCCATCATCGGCGTTTACAGGCTCGACGAGCTTATCGGCATTCTGGAGCTTGACTGCCAAAAGGGCGCGCACGCCTCCTACGGCTGGATAAGCCTCATCTGCATGAAGGATGAGTATCGCCGCAAGGGCCTGGGCATTCAGCCGCTGGGCTACGCTATAACGCATTTTCAGAAGCTCGGCTTTAAATCGGCAAGGCTTCATGTGTCGAGCCAAAATGAGCGCGCCGTCAGGTTTTACACGCGCTGCGGCTTTGAAAAGCTCGGTGAGGAATCGGGAGCGGGCGCACCACTGTATCTGATGGAGAAAAAATTTAAGTAAGAAGCAAGAAAATATGTGGAGAGAAAATGCAAGAGTAAAAAAGCTTGATACAAAAAATCGGCGCATCATCGCTGTTTCGGATATCCACGCAAACCTGCCGTATTTTAAGGCACTGCTGGAAAAGGTCGGCTTTTCGGAAATCGACGAGCTTATAATTGACGGCGACTTTTTGGAAAAGGGCGAATACAGTCTTGAAACGCTGCGCTTTGTCATGGAGCTTTGCGCACATGGCAACTGCCACGCCGTTTGCGGCAACTGTGACGGTTGGTCTGATGCAGTCGATGCCGACAGCGCGTTTTGGACGGCGAGGATAGTCGAATATATGCTCAGCCGCGGCGGCGGACTTATCTGGGATATGCTCGCCGAGCAGGGCGTTACCGTCACCGGAGAGCTGGACTTTACGCCTTATGTTTCCGTGCTGCGCGAAAAGTACAAGGCCGAGTTTGATTTCATCCGCTCGCTGCCGCATATCATCGAAACGGAAAGCTGTATTTTCGTTCACGGCGGCATAAAGCCCGGTGTTGCGATGGATAAGCAGAGGGGCGGCGACTGCATGAAGTTCGATAACTTCATGAGCTACGGCTATACCTTTGACAAGTGGGTCGTCGTAGGCCACTGGCCGGTGGTTTTGTACCATGAAAACTATGTCTGCGCAAACCCCATCATCGACCGCGGGCATAGAGTGATATCCATTGACGGCGGCTGCGTTCTCAAGGACGACGGGCAGCTCAACGCGCTCATCATTCCCTTTGACGGCAGCGAGGATTTTTCCTTTGCTGCCTACGACCCGTTCCCCGTGAAAACGGTGAAAACCGCGCAGAAGGGAAGCGAGAGCTCCTATTACATCCGCTGGGGTGATAACGAGGTGCAGGTGCTTTCCCGAGGCGAGGAATTTTCGCTGTGCCGCCATGTACGCACGGGCTACGAGATGGAGATACTGACGAAATATTTGTACTCGAACGAGGAGTTTTGCAAATGCAACGACTCGACCGACCTTGTGCTGGAGCTGTCACCGGGCGATAAGGTCAGCGTGGTCGAGGAAACGAGCAGGGGATACCTTGTCAAGCAAAACGGCATCTCGGGCTGGTATTGGGGAGAGCTGATTTAATGGAAAACCTTGAATTTTTACCCGTTTCAAAGGATGAGATGATCGAGCGCGGCTGGTGGTGGTACGATTTTCTGCTGGTCACGGGTGACGCGTATGTCGATCACCCGAGCTTCGGCTCGGCGGTCATCGGCAGGGTGCTCGAGGCAGAGGGCTACCGCGTCGCGGTGCTTGCCCAGCCCGACTGGCATTCGGCGGCAGACTTTGCCGCATTCGGCAGACCCAAGCTCGGCGTGCTTATCGGAGCGGGCAATCTCGACTCCATGGTCGCGCACTACACGGCGGCGAAAAAACGCCGCGGCGAGGACTTCTATTCGCCCGGAAAAAAGGCGGGTCTGCGCCCGGACAGAGCGACTATTGTATATTCAAACCGCGCAAGAGAGGCTTTCGGACCCGATGTGCCGATAATCATCGGCGGCCTCGAGGCGAGCCTGCGCCGCTTTGCGCACTACGACTATTGGGACGATAAGGTGCGCCGCTCGATACTGGCCGATTCGGGCGCGGATATGTTGGTGTACGGCATGGGCGAGTACGCCGAGCGTGAGATAGCCAAGCGGCTTAAAAAGAAGATACCCGTAAGCGAGATGACGGACATTAAGGGTACGGCATATCTGACGCACGACCCCGGGAAGTGCGCCTTTGAGAGCGTCACGCTGCCCTCGTTTGCCGATGTGTGCGAGTCAAAGCGTTTTTACGCCGATGCAACGCGCATCGAGTACGCAGAGCATGATCCGGTGCGCGGCAGGGCGATGATACAGGAGCATGACGGCAGGTATCTTGTCGTAAATCCGCCTGCCATGCCGCTTACGACAAAGGAGCTTGACTTTGTCGCCGAGCTTCCCTATACCAAGACCTATCACCCCATGTACGAGCCTCTCGGCGGCGTTCCAGCCATCGAGGAGGTGCGCTTTTCCGTTATCCACAACCGCGGCTGCTTCGGCGGCTGCAACTTCTGCGCACTGGCATTCCATCAGGGCAGGATGGTCACCTGCCGCAGTCACGAAAGTCTTATCCGCGAGGTCACCGAGCTTACCAAATTCCCCGATTTCAAGGGCTACATTAACGATGTCGGCGGCCCGTCGGCAAACTTTCGCCACCACTCCTGCAAAAAGCAGGCCAAGTACGGTATGTGCGCCGACAAACGCTGTCTTGCGCCATACCCCTGTAAAAATCTCGACGCCGACCACTCGGATTATCTTGCCCTGCTGCGCAAGCTGCGTGCCATTCCGGGCGTAAAAAAGGTGTTTGTACGCAGCGGCATCCGCTACGACTATATGCTCGAGGACAAGAATAACGAATTTTTCTCCGAGCTTGTCAAATACCATATCTCCGGCCAGCTCAAGGTCGCGCCCGAGCATTGCATCGACTCGGTGCTCGACTACATGGGCAAGCCGCATATCGAGGTATACGAGCGCTTTCTCGAGCAGTACAAGAAGCTCAACACAAAGTTTTCCAAGGAGCAGTATATCGTTCCCTACCTCATGAGCTCCCACCCCGGCAGCACACTTGAGGACGCCGTCGCGCTGGCAGAGTATCTCAACAAAATGGGCCGTCAGCCCGAGCAGGTGCAGGACTTTTACCCCACACCGGGCACTGTCTCGACCTGTATGTATTACACGGGAATCGACCCGATAACGATGAAGTCGGTGTATGTCGCAAGGACCCCGACGGAAAAGGCGATGCAGCGCGCTTTGCTCCAATGGAAAAGACCGGATAAGCGCAAGCTCGTTATCGAGGCCTTAAAAGCCGCAGGCCGCGAGGATCTCATCGGCTACACACCCGAGTGCTTAGTGCGACCCGACAGACCGGCAAATTCAAGGCCCAAAGCTGCGAAAAAACCGCCGGAGCCTGCCAAGCCCAAGAAGTCCGAGGGCTACAAAAAGGGCTGGGCAAAGCCGAAGCCGAAGAAAAACGCGAAGCCGAATAAGGCGAGAAAGGGAAAATAAAAATGAACGAAACACTGATAAGCGTTGTGTGGTACGCAGTTGCCGCCATGAATGTCATTGCATTCGTGCTGATGGGCGTTGACAAGATAAAAGCCAAGATGGACAAACGCCGCATACCCGAGCGTGTGCTGTTTGCCTTTGCGATTTTGTTCGGAGCAATGGGCGGTACGATCGGAATGTACTCTTTCCGCCACAAGACAAAGCACTGGTATTTTGCCGTGTTCTTTCCGGCGCTGGCTTTGGTGCAATTTGCCCTGTTGGTTTACTTTAAGTTCAGCACTATCTGATAAGAAAACCGCCTTTGAGAAATCAAAGGCGGTTTTAGCTTTAGCTTTTTGGCTGTCTTGAAACCTGTTCCTGCCGCCTGTCAATCCGAAGCCAATAGGCAGGTGTTCGGGAAAAAGCCGCTGACAGGTGCCCGTCAAAACCGACAGGCATCAGTTTTTAAGACAGCTCTTATTCGTCGGGACAACAGTCGCGCTTAAACAGCAGGGAAATACACCAAAGTGCGGCGAGACCGACAAGGGTGTAGATAACACGGCTCACGACGGCGGTCTGTCCGCCGCAGATCCATGCAACGATGTCAAATCTGAAAAGTCCGATGCTGCCCCAGTTGATACCGCCGATGATGGTCAGTATCAGCGCAATGCGATCTATAATCATGGTGCACAAACTCCTTTCTT
>JAEDIN010000033.1 GCA_016292445.1 Oscillospiraceae bacterium
TCGAGGCACTTGCCGGCGGTCTCCATTTCGGCAAAGTAGTTGTAGTTGCCGCTGACTGCGCCGACCACGGAGGCGATCATGGCGTTTACATCAACGACCTGCTTGTCAACAACGGTGGATACCCAGCCGCTGGTTCCGCAATAGACATGCGTATCGCCGACATTGACGCTGCCTGCTCCGACTCCGATGAGCGATGCGTCGCCGCCGCCGCCGAACACCGGGGTGCCCGACTTAAGCCCGAGCTCGCCGGCTGCCTTTTCGGTCAGCTCGCCGGCCTTATCGGTGGTTTTAATAATGGGGGCAAGGTGCTTTTTATCGACCTTATACATCCTGCAAAGCGCATCCGACCAGCCCTCGTGACCGCGGCGTGTATCATAAATGAGCGTTGCGAAGGCAGAGTCCTCGGTCATGACGAGATTGCCCGTGCATTTGCCCACAAGGTAGTCCTTGACATCAAGCCAATACTTGACCTTGTCGAAAATCTCCGGCTCATGGTTTTGCACCCACTTGTATTTCCATACGGGGTCTTTGACGCTTGAGGCTACGGCACGGTTTATGCGCAGGGATTTGAGGGTCTTGAACAGATTGCCGCCGGCTATCTCAATGCCGCCGCAAATGCCGTCTTTATGCTCCCGCTTTGCACGCTGATCCATGTAGCTCATGGGTCTGCGCAGAGCCTTGCCGTTTTCGTCGACAAGCACTATGCCCTGCATCTGCGAGCAGAATGAAATGCCCTCGATGCTTTCGCCGGTCAGTCCTGCCTTGCCGAGAGCCTTTTTTGTAGTGGAGCACATCGCCTGCCACCACTCGTCGCAGTCCTGCTCTGCCTCGCCGTTTTCGCCGATATACAGGCCGTAGCCCTCGTTTGCATCGGCGATAAGCGTTATCTTGTCTTCAAGGGAAAAAATACAGGTCTTTACGCCCGTTGTGCCGATGTCATATGCCAGTACATATGCCATTTCGCTTCTTCCTTTCAATTATTTGAGCCCAAGCTGACAGCCCTTGACAATACGAAAGTATTCTCTGACAGGCGATAGGGGTTCGGCTCCCGTCAGCCTAAAGCTCCGTCAACAAACAGCAAAAGCTGCTTTATCATTTCCTCGTCTGCCGCTTCATCGTCGGCATCAATGCCGGTGTACATCGCAAGGCGCTGCTTGTAGTAATCGCAGCTATAGGTGAACTGGAGCATCATCAGCAGATTGTCGAAGAAAAACGCCGCCTTTTCCGGTGAAATGTCGCTGCGCAGCTCTCCCGTCTGCTGTGCCTTGGCTATGTATGCGCCGTACACCTTTGCCGACACACCCTCGATCTCACTTGCAAGCTTCGCTGTCAGTGCCTTGTTGCTGCCCGTGGTTATCATATGGTACATCCTGATATAATCGCCGTGCCTGCGGCTGAAGCCGATGACCGTCCGAAACAGGCTTTCCGCCTTTCCGAAGGCGTTGTCATCGGAGTTTTCCACCTCGGCAAGCACACCCTCCAATATATCGAGGCTGTGACGGAGACAGGCAAGGAACAGACCCTCCTTGTTCTTAAAATACTTAAACAGGACGCCTACGCTTATCCCCGCCTTGTGCGCTATGACATTTGTGTTTGCCCTGTCATAGCCCGAGTCGGCAAATTCACGGATGCCCGTCTCCATTATTTCGTTTATCTTTTCTTCGGTAAGCTTTCTTGCCATATCAAACCTATTTCAGCTTAGAATACTTCATCAGATACACCGTGCGCTGCAAAAGTGCGTCAAAATACTCAAGGTAATGACGCTTGCCGCAGGCCTCGGAATAGAGCTTGGCGAGGCAGTTTTTCTCCAGAACACTCGCCACGGCCTCCGCCTCGTCGGGTGAGTTGCCGGTGCATATTGCGCCCAGTCCGTGCAGCAAAACCGCGTTGCGGTTTGCAAGGTGCTTTGCCGCTTTTTTCTCCCAGCCGCCTTTGACCCTGATGCAGGCAAAATCCGTACCGCCTATCTGCGCCATGTCGTCTATCATGGGACGCACCGAGCCGCGCTTTTTGCTCACGGCATAAACCGCCGGAGTGTTGACAAGCAATGCCGACAATCCGTTCAGCTCCTCCGAAAGCTCCTGCGGCAGCACAAAGCCGCAATCCTCCGGAGTGTCGAGAATTACCCGTTTAAGCACCTCCGCCCTGCAAATTTCCTCAAGTCGCAAACTCACGGAGAAAGCGTTTTCAATGTCCGTGCCGAGGCACAGCGCGCCGTGGTAGCGCATGAAAAACGCGTTCGAGCCGAGATTTGCCTGTATCGCCTCGGAGACCTTGTTTTTGAGCTTTTTGGTCGAGGATATGCCGTATTCGGCGCAGGGAACGATGTTGCCCAAGCTCTCATCGCCGGTGACGAGTGCCTCGCCGAGCGTGCCGAAGGCGGTGGCGTAAAGCTGATGGGTGTGGATGACAAAGTTTATGTCGGGACGGTATTTGTAGCTTTCGGCGTGGATGCCCTTTTCGCTTGAGGGCTTGACATCGCCCTCATACCTGCAGTCGGCAATATTCACAGTCACGATATCGTCGGGTGTGAGGGTGTCATAGGCTTTGCCGCTGGGGGTGATGACAAACTGCGTGTCGGATATCCTTGCACTGATGTTGCCCCATGTGCGTGCAATGAGACCTGCCTCGCACAGTCTGTGACCTGCCTCGATAACAAGCCTTACGGCTTCATTCTTCTCAATAGCCATTACTTCTTACCCAGCTTACCGCAGTTTGCAAACACACGGTCGAAACGGCGCAGTACATCGTCGATGTCCTCCTCGGTGTAGGCTGCGCTGGTGTAAAGGCGTGAGCCTGCCAGAGTTACGATTCCCTCTGCCATGTATGCTGCGCCGATGTGCTGCATCTCCTTTTTGCGCTTGCTCGTTTCGCTCAAAACGCCGGGGATGAGCCAGGGCTTTGCCCAGTCAATTTCAAAGTGCATGGTTGCAGCATTGTCAAGGTGGCAAACGCTGCCCTGATTGAAAGCGACAAACGGAAGATCGTGCTTCTTGATAAGCTCCTGAAGACCCTTGGTGAGCCTGTCGCCCATGCGTCCTGCAACCTCGCAGGCGTTGCGCTTTTCAATTTCGCAGATGGCGGTGTAGCCTGCAACGCAGGAGATGGGGGTTGCAGCCATAGTGCCGCCGCACATCGCCTTTGTGACCTTCTTGCCGCCTGCGTCAAGGCCTGCGCCGAGGTGAGCCATGCAGTCGTCATGACCGCCGATGCCGCCGGCGCCGGGATAGCCGCCGGCTATGATCTTGCCGAAGATGGTGAGGTCGGGGTCGATGCCGTAGAAGCCCTGCGCGCCGCTAAGGCCGATGCGGAAGCCGGAAACGACCTCGTCGCATACAAGCAGTGCGCCGTACTTATGGGCAAGCTCCTGGCAGCCCCGAACGAATTCCTTGCTCACGGGGCGGGTGCCGCTTTCAGGACCGATGGGTTCAATGTAAACGGCAGCGGTGCCGCCGATGAGCTGATTTTTCTTGAGCTTGCGCTCGAGATCCTCAAGGTCGTTGGGGAAAAACTCGTCCGTGTGCTTAAAGACAAAGTTGGGAACGCCGGGGCTTTGCAGACCCTTTGTGCCGGGGATACGCATACCGTAGGCGAGCTGGTCCGACCAGCCGTGATACGCGCCGCCCATTTTAAGGACATTCTTTTTGCCGGTCTTGAGGCGTGCAACGCGAAGTGCGCACATACAGGCCTCCGTACCCGAGCCGAGCATACGGAACTTATCGACCGAGGGAACGCAATCGCTGATTTTCTTTGCCAGCTTGTATTCGTACTCGTGGAAAAGTCCGGTGGACGGGCCGCAGGTGTTGAGAAGATCGATGACCGCCTCCTTGACTACGGGATCGTTGCTGCCGAGAATGGTCGGGCCGCCTGCCTGCAAAAGGTCGTAGTACCAGTTGCCGTCAAGGTCGTAGAGCTTGTTGCCCTCGGCCTTGGTGATGACGATGGGGAACGGGTGGTTGAAGGCGAGGTTGTGCTGAACGCCGCCGGGGATGTAGTTTTTTGCCTCGCTTATCATTGCCTTGGATTTGGGGCACTTTTTCTCGAAGTACTCCTCCTCGTATTCCTTGAGCTTCTCGGGTCTTACCGAGTAGATGGGCTTTTTCTTAAGTTCGTCGAGCTGCCTGGTGACAGCCTCGGCGTCGAGATATTCGTCAATTGCAAATCCGTTGTAAGCCATTATTTCTTTTCCTCCTTAGCTTGCTTTTTCTTTGCTATGCTGTTTGTGTCCATGGATTTTCTGTACACTACCTTGCTGTCCCAAAGATATTCAAGCGACAGATTAAGTGCCATGTTGATTGCAAGCACCACATATTCGTTCCAGCCGTTTACATCCGCCAGAATGTGCTGCAGCCATATCGTGAAGGGAGCAAACGGAACATAGAACAAAAATACCAGCGCCATCGCCTTTGGTACATTCTCCGCACTCTGGAAAGTGAACTTCCTGTTGAAGGTGAAGTTCCACAGAACGCTCAGCACGAGCGCAATCGTGTAGCACACATAGTGGCCGGGGATCTTGATGACCTCCTCGCAGAGGACCATCGCCACAGTTTCGATTATTCCCGCGCTTGCCGAGAACAACACGAATTTTATAACTCGCAGAGTTTCCTTCTTTTTCATTTGCTCCTCCTGTTGGACGAATTTTTCGTTTCGTGAGCGATGACTCACACTTTTATTTTAATATATGCCTGTAAACCGCGCTTGTCAATCCCGTTTTAGTTAATTAAGCTGACAAAAGTCGAACGCCTACCGCCTGTCAGTGCATCCTTTCGGCTATTTCCGCCTTTTTTGCCTTGATGGGCGTAAGCCCACCTGCGCCAAAGAAAGCCGAAAACACCTCGAAAAAACACTACTGACAGGTGCTTTGCAGTTTTGGGAGAGATGGTTTTCGTTCAGGCAAGACAAAGTCCGCAGGCAATACTTGTCTGTATTGGCAAGGGATTTAACGCAGCATGAACGGAAAGCAGCCTGCCAGAACCGGCAGGTGTCCGGCTTTCGTCAGCTCAAACGAAAATGCCGCAGGAATTTCTCCCTGCGGCGGATATTTTCGTCGTTTTGTATTGATTAATTTACTTTGCGGTGATAGTCAGCGAGTCCAAAATTGCGACGACCATCGGATTAATGGGCAGCTTCTCTGCCTCCTCCGCGCTTTCATCGACCATGGAAACGACATTGATGAGCAGATAGTCGGCACTTGCACCCTCGATGGGGAATGCAAGGGTGTAGTTTCTGCCGTTAAAGTAGCTGATGCCGGTGATGCCGTTGCAGGTGATGGGGTTTACATTTGCAAAGCGTTCCTTGACCTCCTCGGTCATGGCGGCAAAATCATCGCCTGCATAGTAGGCGGCATACTCTGCCTGGAGAGCGAAATCCTCGCCGTAAATGACTGCTGCGTGTGAGTCGCCGGTGGGAACGAGGAAGCCCTCGGATACCTCGCTGTAGGTGCAAGTATCGGCATCGTAGGTAAGCGATACATCAACGGTCTTTGCATCCTTAAAGCCGGAAGCAAAGCTGTAAACGCCGGTCTTGGGTTTTGCGATGACGGGCTTTGCCGGCTTCTTGCCGCCTGCGGTCTTTGCCTGCTTGGGTTCGCTTCCCTTAGACTTCTTGGTAAGCAGCAGAGCCGCAGCAGCGGCCGCCGCGCCGACGGGAGCTATGATAAGCCATTTTTTCATTATACTGACCTCCGTAAAGTTTGTTCTGCATTTAATATATGCCAATTTTAATCCAACTGCACTTATATAGTCAAGTGCAAATATATATTATCTCGGCTGTGTATAAACTATTTGCAACAAGATGCTTGTATTTTAACAAAGTCGGTGTTAGACTGATATTATTGTGAAGTGTTCACACAAAAGGAGGGAAAACGGTGGCTTCGAACGATGAGCGCAGACAGACTGCCGAAAGGC
The DNA here is from genome assembly GCA_016292445.1 of Oscillospiraceae bacterium. Taxonomy (GTDB): domain Bacteria; phylum Bacillota; class Clostridia; order Oscillospirales; family Oscillospiraceae; genus F23-B02. Next base: position 5,907 of record JAEDIN010000033.1, read on the forward strand.
TTGCCGGCGATGTGCTTACGCTTTCGCGCAGCACGCTTATGCTCAACTTCCGTTTTCTCGATCGCGCGCTTTCGGGGCTTGAATTTAAATGCACCGACGCTCTGCGCTTTGCAACCGACGGCCGCAGGCTGTACTTTGAGCCCTGGTATGTCCTCGGGCAGTACAAAGCCGAGCGCACGGTGATGAACCGCGACATGATGCACTGCATTCTGCACTGCGTTTTTCGGCACAACTTTGTCGGAAAAGACATTGACCGCCTCCGCTGGGATCTTGCCTGCGACATGGCGGCGGAAAGCACGATGAACGATTTGAAAGCCCCCTGCCTTGCCGCACACCGCTGCCGCGGACAGCTTGCAATTCTCGACACCGTGCGCAGCGAGGTTTGCGAGCTGACTGCCGAGCGCATATACAAGTGGCTCGGCGACAGGCAGATTCCCGAGGAGGAGCTTAGGGAGCTTAGGCTTGCGTTTTTCGCTGATGAACACGGCGTTTGGTACGGCGAACACGCAGATCCCGACGCAAAGAGCGAGGACATTGATATTGAACAGCTGTGGAAAGAGATCTCGCGCCGTATGCAGACGGAGCTGGAGACGATGGCGGAGGACAAAAGCAGTCCGCTCGTCCAATCGCTGCGCAGTCTGAATCGGGCAAAGCACGATTACAGCGAATTTCTCCGCCGCTTCGGCGTGCGCAGCGAGACGCTGAAGATATCCGACGAGGAGTTTGACAACAATTTTTACACCTACGGTCTGTCGCTGTACGGCAATATGCCGCTCATCGAGCCGCTGGAATACAGCGAGCAGCGGCGCATACGGGATTTTGTCATTGCAATCGACACCTCGGGCAGCGTCAAGGGCGATGTCGTGCAGTCGTTCATTCAGCACACGCACGACATTCTGCAAAGGCAGGAGAATTTCTTCACCAAGGTGAATATGCACATCATCCAGTGCGACGACCGCATTCGCGAGGACGCTCTCATCACCTGCCGTGCCGATTTTGAAAAATACATCTCCGAAATGGAGATAAAGGGTTTGGGCAAAACGGATTTCAGACCCGTTTTTGCGTATGTCGACGAGCTTTTGCGCAGCCGCAAGCTCACCGACCTGCGCGGGCTTTTGTATTTCACCGACGGAAAGGGTGAGTTTCCGGCGAAAAAGCCTGCGTACGATACGGCGTTTATACTGCACCTTGACGGTTACGACGCACCCGACACGCCGCCGTGGGCAATGCGGCTGGAACTGACGGAGGAGGATATCCTTGATAAACGATTTGGACGCAATTAACGGAAAACTCACCGTTCCCGACGGAACGGCGGCAATAGACGACGGCGGTTTTGCCGGCAGAGAGGACATTAGCGAGCTTTATCTGCCCGACAGCGTGCACAGTCTCGGCATTGAGGCGTTTTGCGGCTGCACGCAGCTCAAGGCGGTGCGCCTGCCGTCTGCGCTTTCGGAGATAAGCCCCGCCTGCTTCGCCGAATGCACCGCTCTTGAATGCGTAGAGCTTCCGCCGAGCCTGCTGAGTATCGGCGAGGGCGCATTCTTAAACTGCACCGCGCTGTGCGCAGTGCAGTTTCCCGAAGGTCTGCGTGAAATAGCTCCCATGGCGTTTTGGAACACGGGACTTGAGCAGCTAACGATACCCGAGGGTGTGACGGTCATCGGCGAGAATGCGTTCTGGAGCTGCGAAAGCCTGCGCCGCGCCGATGTTCTCGGCAAAAACACGCTTATCGGCGAAAACGCCTTCGGAAGCTGCTACGAGCTTACAAGCGGCTACATCGCGCCGGGCTATCCGCAGGAGGGCGATGCGCCCTCGGAGCTTTTGTACACACTCCTGTGGTGTTCCTGCCCCGACAGGCACGGCGTTGAAACAAGCCGCCGCGCAGAGAAATATATACAGGCAAACGAGGCTCTTATCATGGAGCGCATTTTCAAATACAACAACATCCCCGCTCTGAGCGGCATCGTGGGTCGAGGGCTCCTCGGTGCGGATAAAACCGACGGCTATGTCCGCATTTCCGCAGAGAACGGTCAGGCGGAGCTGACCGCCCTGCTTTTGCAGGCAAGGGCGTCGGGCAGAGGTATCGAGGAGGAGTTTGAGCTATGAACATTGCCGAGGCAAAGCAGCAGATCAAAAATGCAATGCGCGCTTATTTTACCAAAGACGAGTACGGGAATTTTGTCATACCGCCGCAGGCACAGCGACCGGTGTTTCTCATGGGACCTCCGGGCATCGGCAAGACCGCCGTTATGAGCGAGATCGCCTCGGAGCTGGGCGTGGGGCTTCTTAGCTACTCCATGACCCATCACACCAGACAGAGTGCGCTTGGTCTGCCGCTGATCGTTGAAAAGGAGTATGGCGGCAAGCGGTACGAGGTCTCGGAATACACCATGAGCGAGATAATCGCCGCGGTCTACGACATGATGGAGGAAAGCGGTGTTAATGAGGGCATTTTGTTCCTTGACGAGATAAACTGCGTGTCCGAAACCCTCACCCCCACCATGCTGCAGTTTTTGCAGTACAAAACCTTTGGCAGACACAGCGTTCCCGGCGGCTGGATAGTGGTGACCGCCGGCAATCCGCCGGAGTATAACCGCAGCGCAAGGGAGTTTGACATTGTCACCTGGGACAGGCTCAAGCGCATTGATATAACGCCCGATTACGCCGCATGGAAGGATTACGCCCGCAAAAAGGGCGTTCACGCCTCAGTGCTGACCTACCTTGACGCAAAGAAGGAAAACTTCTACCGCGTCGAGGAAACCGTTGACGGCAAGAGCTTCGTGACCGCAAGAGGCTGGGACGATTTGAGCGACATGATAAAGCTCTACGAGCTTAAGGGCATCGATGTCGATCACCTGCTCATTTCGCAGTATATTCAAAACGGTGAGATAGCCGAAGATTTTGCAATCTACTACGACCTGTTTAACAAATACAAGTCCGACTACCGCATTGACGCCATACTCTCCGGCAATGCTCCGGAGGAGATAAAGACGCGTGCGAAAAACGCGCCCTTTGACGAGCGGCTTAGCCTGCTGGGGCTTATGCTCGACAATGCAGGCTGCGATATCCGCCGCGTTATCCAAAAGCAGGACGAGCTGTCGGAGCTTCTGAGAATACTCAGGCAGGTCAAGCTCGGAGCGGATATAAACGAAACGCTCGCGGAGCAGAAAACGCTGTTTGAAAAGGCACGCAGACGCGGCTCGCTGTCGCTTGCCGATGAACACTGCTTTGAGTTTATCCTCGAGTTTCTTTCCTCCCATGTGCGCCATGGCTCGGACTTTGCCGCGATAAAGGCGGATTTTGACTCCAAGGTCACAGAGCTTAAAGCCTCGGCGGCGGGTGCCGGAGACAAGCTAAGCTGCCTGTTCGGCTTTGTCGAGGAGGTATGGCCCGGCGGTCGGGAGATGCTGATACTCGTCACGGAGCTTTCCGCCGGCAAAAACGAGGCGCGCTTTATCTCGCGCTACGGCTGCGACGCATATTATCGCCACAACGAGGAGCTTATGTTCTACGAAAGGCAGACGGAAATCATAAAAGAGCTTGAAAAACTCGAAATGGAGATATAAAAGAAAGACCTCGGAGAAAAATTTCTCCGAGGTCTTATATTGCTTTGCTTAGCCGAGGTATTCGCCGGGGACCTCGATGACGAGGTCGGAGGTGGCAAATGAGCAGCAGGGGTGGATGTAGCCGTGTTCCCTATCGCCCCAGCGGCGGTATTCCGCGTCGGCGGGAACGAAAACTTCGCCGGAAAGCAGCTTGGAACGGCACCAGCCGCACTCGCCCGCACGGCAGCGTGAGGGAGCTTTGATGCCGGCACGCTCGATGGCGACCAGAACCGGTTCGTTTGCGTTTGCCTTTATCTCGTAAGTCTCCGCACCCTTGAGCACCTTGACATTGAATACCTTATCCTTGCACTCCGCGGGGTAGCCTGCCTCGTCCCAAACGGTCTTGGTCACGCCCATCGCCTCGTGGCGGATCTGCCTGCGCTTTAAGCCGAGCTTTTTAACCTCCTCGTAAACCGCGCGATACATGGTCTCCGGACCGCAGATGTAAACGCAGTAATCCTCGGGAGCGTATTTTTCGATAAGCTCTGCCGTGATATGGCCGTGTTCATAGCCTTCCTTTTCCTCTCTGGACAGGACATGGACTATTTTGACCTTATCGGTCGCGGCAGCTATCTCGTCAAACTCCTTCTTAAAGAGGATGCTGTCCTCGGTGCGGGAGTTGAAAATAACGGTGAGGTTAAAGTCCTCGACGCCGTCGCGGATTGCGCGTGCCATGGAGATATACGGGGTGATACCGACGCCGCCGGCTATCGCAACGACATTTTTGCCGTCGCGCAGAGGCTCGTAATACATAAATCCCTCGGCACCGGAAACACGAACCTTGTCTCCGACCTTCCAGTTGGCGAGTATCCAATCTGCGGCAAAGCCGCCGGGATTTGTCTTAACGGTGATGGCGATTTTGCCTTCCTTTATCTGCTTCGGCGACGAACAGACGGAATAGGGGCGAGTGGTCGCCGTGCCATCTATATCAAGGCTGACGCATACATACTGACCCGCTCTGAACAGGCCTGCCTCCCTGCCGTCGGCTCTCTTGAGCGTATAGCACTTTGCACCTGCTGCACCGTAGTCGATAATATCCTCGATTATCATCTCCTGCCGGTTAGGGTGGAAGCGTTTCGCGTGTTCGTTAATGGGGAATGTGCCGACGACCTCTTTTGCGGGAGCAGCCTGAATGACCTGCTCACGGGCCTTGGACATATTCTTGAACTTGAGCATATCGAACACGCCGATACGACCGACCTTTACATTCAAATTTTTGTCTGCCATTACTGTGCTCCTCCTTCCTCGTCAAGCTCCTTTATGGCACTTGCCGCCATAAGCTGGCCGCAGATAACCGCCGCACTGTAGCCGTCGCCTCTCGGGCCTGCTGCGCCGATGGGACGCAGTCCCTTGATGGGATAATCCGTGCCGAGCATCATCATTCTTGCCATCATGCCGTCCCAGTCGCGGGTCTCGTAGCCGTAGACCGAACCCTCGGGAGTGCCGAGATAGCGTGCGAAGGTCAGCGGCGTGGAGACGACCATCTCCTCGATGTGGGGTGCAATGTCGATACCTGTCTTGTCCTTGAGCTGCTTGACAAGCTTCATCGCAAAGGCGTTCTTCTTTGCCGTGTAGTCCTCGGCGGTGATGTCGTTCCAGTCGTCGGGACCGTTCATTGAAGTGAAGAACACCACGCAGGTACCCTCGGGTGAGAATTCGGGGTTTGCAACATTATGGCACAGCGCGATGGAGTATTCGTTGGTCTCCATGTGCAGCATATTGTTGTACTCCTTCTCGGAGTCCGCCGTTCCCTGGAAGAAGATGGCGTAATCGTTGAAGCCCAGCTCCTCCCTGGTGCAGTCGAGGCCGAAGTATGCGGTGAACATACGCGCACCGAAACGCTGACCTCTTGCCGCAGACAGCTTCTTCTCTCTTTCGGGAACAAGCTCCTTGGGCATCATCCTGCCGTAAATGATGTCGGGATTTATGTTTGCAAGGACATAGTCGCAATCGATCTGACCCATGCTGGTCTTTACACCGCAGCAGCGGTCGCCGTCAAAGAGAAATTCCTCGGCACGGCAGTTAAACCAAATATCGCCGCCCAGCTCGCGCAGACGCTCGGTCATTGCAACCGAAAGCTCATGGGAGGTGTGCGCCGGTATATACGCGCTGCGGGATACATACTTATGCACCATCGCCGCATAGTGGATGAACGCAAGGTGATTCATGTCAACTCCCAGATACGACCAGTAGGTGGACAGGATATCCTGCGCCTTCAGGGGCAGCTTGAGTGCGTCAAACACCTTCTTGGTGCTGTATGCGCCGGTGCGGAGCATATTGGGGTAGTCGCGCTTGAGGACATTGGAATCGGCATGTCCCTTGGAGGCGGTTATGTAGCCAATGCCTGCAAGCACCTCTTCAAACAAGTCAAACAGCTTATCGACCTGCTCTGCGCAGCCGGGAACTTCTCTGTTCAGCGCAGCCTTGAAATTTTCAATGCCGCTGGGCATGGTGACATCCATGGGCTTGCCGTCGGAGCCGACGGTCATGACGCGGAAACAATCGGGTACCTCGTACCAGTTTATCTTGACTCCGTAGGCGTCGAGAATATTACGAATGTCGCCGGGATTTTCGGCAGGGCCGAAGTCGCACAGCTCGTGCAGTGACGGCTCGAACTCGAAGCGGCCCCTTACAAAGCTGGTCGCACAGCCGCCGGGCAGATTGTGCTGCTCAATAAGCAGGACCTTTTTGCCTGCTATGGCAGTCTGAAGGGCCGAAGACAGACCGGCAAGACCGGCACCGACAACGACCACATCATATTTTGGCATATGCTTTTCCTCCTTGAAAATATTTGTCGACTTTTGTGAACACTTCACAAGCTATACACGATTTTAGCATATGTCTAAACTTTTTTCAATATTATTTCGTCAAAAAAGTGACATGAGCGGCAAAAAAATCACCGCAGA
>JAEDIN010000104.1 GCA_016292445.1 Oscillospiraceae bacterium
TTTGCCTACCGTGAGACACCGGAGCAAATCCTCCTGCGCAAGGAGCGGGATATGGCTCTGTGGAAGGCCATGGAGGTTTTGTCCAATACGCAGTTTCGCAGACTGATCCTGTACGCCGACGGTATGTCATTCCGCGAAATTGCCGCCCTGGAAGGCAAGGATTTCTCCAGCATTGCAGAGTCCATCAATGCCGCAAAGAAAAAAGTACGAAATTTTCTGTGACAACACCCCCACAAAACGGCTCCCAAATCTCCGTATTATGAGGGGCAACATGCCCGGAATGGAGGTGAATCAAAATGGACAATCTCAGTGAATTAAAGGCGATGCCGATCTGGGTATGCTGGAACAAAATTGAGAAAAACGGGCGCATGACGAAGGTGCCCTGCTCGGCACACGGCGGCAAGACCGGCACTAACGAGGAATACCGCGGCACCTGGGTGCGCTATGATGAAGCCATCGCCGCCGCGCAAAAATATATGTATAGCGGTGTGGGCTTTGTGATCCCGCAGGGCTGGTTCTTTTTAGACATTGACCATAAGGAGCTTGACGACCCGCTCGTGCAGGAGATCTTATCCCGCTTCGACACCTACGCCGAGTATTCGCAGAGCGGGGCGGGACTGCATCTGTACGGAAAATGCGACTTTTCCCGTCTGCCTACGGAAAAGATAGACGGAAGACTCAGGCTTGACAGACGTTTTTACACTAAAAACCCTGGCAATGACTTAGAGCTTTATATCGGCGGTCTCACAAACCGCTTTGCAGTTTTTACAGGCGATGTTGTTGCTGATAAGGCACCCGCCGACTGCACCGAGGCAATATTGCAGACGCTGGAAAAGGATATGCGCCGAGAAGAAAAGCCCGCTCCTGCGCAGCCTGCGGCGACGGACAAGTTCACGCAGCTATATAAGCTCGGAGATATTTCGGGCTACGGCTCACACTCGGAAGCTGACCTTGCGCTGTGCATTATGCTTGCGAAGGAAACCAAGGGTGATGCTGCCGAGATGGACAGGCTGTTTCGCGCATCGGCGCTGCACCGCGACAAATGGGAGCGTCGCGATTACCGCGAGGCCACTCTCCGCATGGCGCTTGAGCGATACGAGGAAGACACCACCCCTCCCGACTTCATCTATGAAGGCAAGGGCGGCAAGCTTTGGGTTTCGGCGCCGCTATTGGCAAAGCATGTGCGCGAAAATATGCCATACATACTTGTGCGCGACAGTGGCCGTCAGACCATGCAGGTCTATGTCTATGAAAACGGCTGCTACCGAGTGTACGCCCCTGAGATGCTCAAGGGTGCAATCAAAAAGTTCATTGCCGATTTTAATGAAACATTTGTTACGATGCGCACACTCAACGAGGTCTACGGACTCATTACCACCGACCTCGGCTACATCTCGCAGGACAGTCTTAACGCCGACGAGGGTGTCATCAACTTTGAAAACGGTCTGCTGGACATTTCAGGCGAGGCTCTCGTTCTCAAGCCCCACACGCCGCAGGTGCTTTCCACCATTCAGATACCGTGCCGTTGGAACGATACGCCGTCCCCGACGCCCGTTTTTGACAACTATCTTGAAACGCTGACGGGTGGCAACAAAGACGTGCAGAAGCTTCTGTTAGAGTTCATGGGCGCGTGCCTTTCTAATGTCAAGGGCTACCGAATGAAGAAGGCGCTGTTTTTAGTCGGCAAAGGCGACAGCGGCAAAAGTCAGCTCAAGGCGCTGACGGAAAAGCTTCTCGGCAGGGGAAACTTCACAGGCATCGACCTCGGCGAAATTGAAGCCCGCTTCGGCACGGGTGCAATCTACGGCACAAGGCTTGCAGGCTCGTCCGATATGCGCTTTTTGACAGTCAATGAGCTCGAGTGCTTCAAGAGAATCACAGGCGGTGACAGTATTTTCGCCGAGTTCAAAGGCCAGCAGGGCTTCGAGTATACCTACTCGGGACTTCTGTGGTTCTGCATGAACAGGCTGCCTAAATTTGGCGGTGATAACGGGCAGTGGGTTTACGACCGTATCATTATCGTGGAGTGCAACAATGTCATTGCGAAGGACAAGCAGGATAAACTGCTGCTCGACAAAATGTACGCTGAGCGTGAGGGCATAGTACATAAGTGCGTTATTGCCCTGCTGGATGTCATAAAAAACGGCTACAGCTTCACTGAGCCCGACTGCGTAACGCAGGCAAGGTCGGAGTATATGAAAGACAACAACACGGTTCTGGCTTTCTTCCATGAATGTATGGTGCCTCG
>JAEDIN010000034.1 GCA_016292445.1 Oscillospiraceae bacterium
TGATTGAGAGTGATTTTTAATCTTTACTTTGCTCTTGTGGAAACTTCCTTGCCGAGCTTTTCGATGAAATCTTCAACGCTCATTGCGCCCTCATCACCGCCGGTGCGGGTACGAACGGAGATAGTTCCGTTTTCCGCTTCCTTATCGCCGACAATTATCATGTAGGGAATCTTCTGACTCTGAGCCTCGCGGATCTTGTAGCCGATCTTCTCGTTGCGCAGGTCGGTCTCAACGCGGAAGCCGAGCTTATCAAGACGCTTTGCAATATACTTTGCGTAGTCGTCAACTCTGTCGGTAATGGGCATGACCTTGACCTGAACGGGTGCGAGCCAAGTCGGGAATGCGCCGGCAAAATGCTCGGTGATAACGCCTATAAAGCGTTCGATAGAGCCGAATACAACGCGGTGGATCATGACGGGGCGATGCTTTTCACCGTCTGCTCCCACATACTCAAGCTCGAAACGCTCGGGAAGCTGCATATCGAGCTGAATAGTGCCGCACTGCCAGGTACGGCCGAGGGAGTCCTGAAGGTGGAAGTCGAGCTTCGGGCCGTAGAATGCGCCGTCGCCCTCGTTGATGATATACTTCTTGCCCATCTCGGTGATGGCTTCCTTGAGGGTGTTCTGGGCAAACTCCCAGTCGGCCTCGTCGCCCATATGGTCGTCGGGCATGGTGGAAAGCTCTATCTCATAGGGCAGGCCGAAGAGCGAATAAACCTCGTCAAAGAGCTTGACGACGCCCTTAATTTCGTCCTTCATCTGATCCCAAGTCATAAATATATGTGCGTCGTCCTGCGTGAAGCAGCGTACACGGAACAGGCCGTGCAGTGCGCCGGACAGCTCGTGACGGTGGACAAGACCCAGCTCGCCGACACGCAGCGGCAGGTCACGGTAGGAGTGAGGCTCGGACTTGTATACGAGCATACCGCCGGGGCAATTCATGGGCTTAATGGCAAAATCCTCGCTGTCTATCTGCGTGGTGTACATATTTTCCTTGTAGTGGAACCAGTGACCGGAGGTCTCCCAAAGCTGGCGGTTTAATATCATCGGGGTCGAGACCTCAACATAGCCGTACTTTTTGTGCACCTCGCGCCAGTAATCGATAAGGGTGTTTTTGAGCACCATGCCCTTGGGCAGGAAGAACGGGAAGCCGGGGCCCTCGTCGGTGAGCATAAACAGTCCCAACTCCTTGCCGAGCTTGCGGTGGTCACGCTTTTTGGCCTCCTCGATTCTTGCAAGGTAAGCGTCGAGCTCGTCCTTCTTCATGAAGCAGGTGCCGTATACGCGCTGGAGCATCTTACGGTTGGAGTCGCCTCTCCAGTATGCGCCGGTACAGGAGGTGAGCTTAATGGCGTTGCCCTTGACTCTGCCGGTGGAATCCAGATGCGGACCTGCGCACAGATCGGTGAAATCGCCCTGCTTGTAGAAGCTGATGACGGCATCCTCTGGCAGGTCGTTAATTAGCTCGACCTTGTAGGTCTCGTCCCGCTCCTGCATAAACTTAATCGCTTCCTCACGGGGCAGCTCAAAGCGCTCGAGTTTTATCTTCTCCTTGCAGATCTTGCGCATTTCAGCCTCGATCTTCTCGAGAATCTCGGGAGTGATGGCAAAGGGTGCGTCAAAGTCATAGTAAAAGCCGTTGTCAATGGCAGGGCCTATAGCCAGCTTTACCTCGGGGTAAAGGCGTTTAACGGCCTGCGCAAGAATATGGCTTGTAGTGTGACGGTAGGTGTCCTTAAATTCGGGGTTTTCAAAGGTGTATTTATTCTCGTCCATAATAGCCTCCTATAACAAAAACGCCCCTGACGCATTGCGTCAAGGGCGTAAAACTTACACGGTTCCACCTTGATTGGTTCTCATCCTGCGTTTAACGCACGCGAAACGGAAGCACATTTCCTTGCTTCGGCTCGGGAGCGGTCGCTTACGGTTTTACGCAAAAGAAGCTTTCAGCCGAGGCTTCTCTCTCTGTTTTGCTCACGCCGGCGTTCTCCGTCACTGCTGATTTTTATACTATATCACTCTTTTTCTTCGCTGTCAATCGCTGAAAAAATTTTACTGTCTCTACTATGGGAATTACGCAGAAGCCCAGACCGATAGCAATTGTGTATTCCTCGAGGTTCACGCTTGTAAAGCCGAACGCGTTTGCAAGCAGCGGCACTTCACACACTACGGTGGTCATAAGAAGCGAGCCGAACGCCGCAGCAATTAAAACGATATTCTGAGTCGGGAGCTTGAAGATACTGCCGCGCTGAGAGCGCATATTGAACGAATGGAATATCTCCGCCATGGACATGGTGAGGAACGCCATTGTCATGCCATCGGGGCTTTCGGCTATCTCCCACACTCCGCTTTCAAGGAAGTGGCCGAGGAAGTAGGAAGCGAGCGTCAGCACGGACACCAAAAGTCCCTGGTATGCGATATCAATGCCCATACCGCCGGCAAAAACGCCTGCGTCGGCAGCACGCGGCTTGCGGCGCATAATGTCGGGCTCTGCCTTTTCCATTCCGAGGGCAAGTGCCGGGAAGCAGTCTGTAACAAGATTAATCCACAGAAGATGTACCGGCTTGAGAATGGTAAAGCCCAGTATGGTTGCGGCAAAAATGCTTATGACCTCGCTCATATTTGAGCCTAAGAGGAACTGTATAGCTTTGCGGATGTTGTCATAAATGCGTCTGCCCTCTTCGACAGCACCGACTATGCTGGCAAAGTTATCGTCGGCAAGCACCATATCCGCAACATTCTTCGTGACATCGGTGCCGGTGATGCCCATGCCGACGCCGATATCCGCGCTTTTTATGCTGGGTGCGTCATTAACACCGTCGCCGGTCATGGCGGTGACATAGCCTGCGCCGCGCCATGCGTTTACTATCCTCGTCTTATGCTCGGGCTGAACACGGGCATAAACGCTTATGTCCATAAAGCAGGCGGCAAACTCCTCATCCGACATCTGAGAAAGCTCCGAGCCTGTTATTGCTCTGTCTCCGTCTTTGAGAATGCCGAGCTCCTTTGCTATGGCAACCGCCGTGTCGATATGGTCGCCGGTTATCATGATTGGTCGCACACCTGCGCCCACGCACTCATCGATTGCGGCCTTGACCTCGGGTCTTACAGGGTCAATCATGCCGGTAAGCCCCACGAAGCAGAGATTTTTTTCAAGCTCCTCCGGCTCGTAGCTGTCGGGCTCATGCTCCCACACGCGCATTGCGCAGGCAAGAACACGCAGAGCCTTATCCGCCATTGCCTTGTTGGCAAAAACAATGTTCTGACGATACTCCTCGGTCATCGGAACAGCCTCGCCGTTTTTCATGTAGTGCGTGCATTTGCCGATAATGACATCGGGTGCACCCTTGGTATACTGCACAACGCCGTTGTGCGCTAGATGAACGGTGCTCATCATTTTGCGGCCGGAATCGAACGGTGCTTCGCCGCAACGCGGGAAGTCCTCTTTCAGCTTGGATTTGTTGTGACCCAGCTTGTTTGCCCAAACGACAAGTGCCGCCTCGGTGGGCTCGCCGGTCACAACGCCGTCGGCATCTATCTCCGCGTCGCAGCACAGTGCCATTGCCTTGGATATGAGGTCTGCATCCTCGCCGAAATGATCGACGACCGTCATTTTATTCTGTGTCAAGGTGCCGGTTTTATCAGAGCAAATTATCTGCGCGCAGCCGAGCGTCTCGACCGCAGTGAGTCTTCTTATGATGGCGTTGCGCTTTGACATATTGGTAACGCCGATAGACAGCACGACGGTCACGACCGCCGCCAAGCCCTCGGGTATTGCCGCAACGGCGAGTGAAACGGCTATCATGAACGAATTGAGTACAGTTTCAAACTCAAATCCACCTGCACGCAGAAGCTGAACGGCAAATACTGCGGCGCATATGCCCAGCACGAGCCAAGTCAGTATCTTTGAAAGCTGCGTTAGCTTTATCTGCAAGGGTGTCTGACCCTCCTGTGCGTTTGCAAGCGCGTCGGCAATCTTGCCCATCTCGGTCTGCATTCCGATTGCGGTGATTATCATCGCGCCTCTGCCGTAGACCACGGTCGACCCCATGTATGCCATGTTCTTGCGGTCGCCCAGCGGCACATCGGCGGTGCCGTCGGTGAGATTAATTGCATCAATGAATTTCGTAACCGGAACGGATTCACCCGTCAGCGCGGCTTCCTCTATTTTCAGACTGGCACTGTCGATTATTCTGCCGTCTGCCGGAACAGCGTCACCCGCTTCAAGCAGCACGACATCGCCGACCGTCAGATCCTCGCTGCGAACGGTGACGATTTTCCCGTCACGCAGCACCTTGCTCGTCGCCGCCGACATTTCCTGCAAGGCCTCTATCGCCTTTTCAGCTTTGTTTTCCTGATAAACGCCGAGCACGGCGTTTATAACAACAACAGCCAGAATTATGATAACATCGGCAAAGCTCTCGTCCTGAGTTACTGCCAGCACACCGCTGATCGCGGCGGCGCACAGCAGAATGATTATCATGGGGTCGGCAAGCTGCTTTAACAGCTGCTTTATGAGCGAATCCTTTTTGCCCTCGGCAAGCTTATTTTTGCCGTTTTCGGCAATGCGGCATTCCGCCTCCTCGCTTGTTAAACCGTTTTCGCTTCCGGAAAGCTGCGATATAACGGTCTCAGCATTTTCGCAATAGTATTTCATTCAAGCACCCCCCTGAATTTCGTTACCCTTATTGAATATAAGTCCCTCTGCCTTAAGTTCGAGTATGATAAGCAGGCTTATCGGCAGTGCAAACATCCCGATGCCGCCGGCAAGCTTCAAGCCCACCCACAGGCACAGCAGCGTTGCAAGCGGATGAAGTCCCACCTGCTTGCCGACTATCTTCGGCTCGGCTATCTGCCGTACAACTATTACCACAGCCCAGAGAATTGCAAGTCCGATACCCATGCCTATCTTGCCCTGCAAAAGCTTTATCACAGCCCAAGGTGCCAAAACTATACCGGAGCCGACGATCGGAAGAATATCAAAAACAGCAATGAGCAGCGCAATTACAGCGGCATTGTCAAAGCCGATTATCAGCAGGCCTATTGCGATCTCGGAAAAGGTCATGAGAAAGATCAGCATATAAGATTTAAGGTATTTGCCCAAAATGACGCCCAAGGCACGCTTTGCCGTGCAGACGATGGTCTGCGCCTTTTCCGGCAGGACGCCGAGAACGGCATTGGATATTCCGTCGTAATCAAGGGCGAAGAATATCGACGCTATAACGCAAATGACCGTTGCGAGCATAAAATTAGGCAATCCCGCGCCGATAGCGGATACCCAACCGAGAACCGTCACGGAAAGATTCATAACGGAGCTGCTGAAGGTCGCCATGACATCTGGCAGCGACTCCTCGATGTTCGCGCGTATCTCGGGGTTAATTCGCTCGAGCTTATCCAAGGTATCGCTCACAAGCTCCGTTACCCAGGGCTGAATGGTATCGCTGAAATATTCAGGCAGCATTGTAGCCCAATCTGCAATAAATGAGGCAACACCGAAAACTATGAGCACGAGCAGACCCGCTATCAGCAGGTAACACAACACCACCAGCAGCACCGTCATAATCTTTTTGTTTACCTTGAGCTTTTGCGTTATCTTACGAGCAAGCGACTGCATCGGCAGTGCTATTGCCAGTGCAATGAGAAACGGGGTCAGCGGTCCGAGCAGAAATTTTATAAAAAGTCCCACTATCAGGATTATCGCTGCCCAATAAGCGAATTTAATAAGAAAATCCTTGTATTCAGCTTGTTGCATCAAAAATCACCAACTTGAAGAAATGAGTATTAATCAAAAAGCAAAAAGACTTTTACGGCTTATTGTTTGCCGTAAAAGTCTTGCAAATACCGTTAAAGTACCCGATGTGCCGAGTCCTTTGACTGCGATGGCGACGCATCGGACGCACAAAGTGCGCATGCTACTCCCTTTTTCTAAATATAGCATATTTTTCTTGTGACTGTCAATCAAATTTTACGCTCGGCAGATTCCATTTATACGCAGTTGCAAGAACCCTGAGCACAAATATTGTGACCATGCCGATAACGGCGGAGAGAATGTCGTTTACTCCTATAAGATGCAGCACATAGTACAGCGCACCGCCGATAAGCGATGCTACGGCATACACCCTCTTGCGCAGCACCTTGGGCATAGTGTTTGTCATCATATCGCGAAGCATACCGCCGCCGACACCTGTTATGACACCGAGGGTGAGTATCAAAATGACATTACCGCTCACTCCCATTGCCGTGTTCATGCCGGAAATTGTGAATACGGCCAAACCGGCAGCGTCAAAGATGTTGTTTATCTCCGACAGCTTATCCTTGTTCGCAAAATACTTTTCCCGTCTTATATACGCGTCAAAGAAAACTATCAGCGACACGAGCAACGAAGCAAGAAGATAGGCATAGCTGACGAACATTTTCGGCGGGAGCTGACCTATCAGTACATCGCGTATGACGCCGCCGCCGAGCGCAGTAATGACGCCGAGAAAAACGACGCCGAATATATCCGCTTTTCGTTTAATTGCAGCCATAGCTCCCGATATTGCGAACGCCGCCGCACCGATGAGCTCAAGAACAAACATCGTATTTCCCATCACACATTAAATCTGAACAGTGTCACATCTCCGTCTTTCATGACATAATCCTTGCCCTCACTTCTGACAAGGCCGCGTTCCTTGGCAACTGCCATGCTGCCGCAGTCGCGCAGATCATCAAAGGCGACTATCTCGGCACGGATAAAGCCGCGCTCAAAGTCGGTATGTATCTTGCCTGCCGCCTGGGGTGCTTTTGTGCCATTTTTGATCGTCCATGCCCTGCATTCATCCGGTCCGCAGGTGAGGAAGGATATAAGCCCCAGCAGTGCATAGGAGCATTTTATCATGCGGTCAAGACCCGACTGTTCCATGCCCAGCTCCTCAAGGAACATCTCGCGCTCCTCGGGCTCGAGTGCGGCTATCTCCTCCTCAAGCTTTGCGCAGATGGGGAGCACCTGTGCGCTTTCGGCTTCGGCGATGGCACAAAGCTGCTTGTAATACTCGTTGTTTTCATAATCGGAAACGCCATTTTCATCCATGTTTGCAGCATAGATGATGGGCTTTATGGTCAGCAGGTCGCTCGTTGCGATAAGCTCCATATCATCCGGGTCGCACTCGTAGCTGCGAACACTCTTGCCTGCATTGAGATGCGCTAAAAGGCCCTTGAACACCTCTGCCTCGTGCAGATATTTCTTGTCGCCCTTGGCGTTTTTGTTTGCCTTTTCAATGCGCCGCTCGACCATCTCAATATCCGCCATGATAAGCTCAAGGTCAATTATCTCAACATCACGCCTGGGATTCGTGTCGCCCTCGACATGAATGACATTTTCATCGTCAAAGCACCTGACGACATGAATAACAGCGTCGGTATTGCGGATATTTGAAAGGAACTTGTTGCCGAGGCCCTCTCCCTTTGACGCACCCTTTACAAGGCCTGCTATGTCGACAAATTCGATGACAGCCGGTGTGTACTTCTTCGGCTCATATATCGATGCAAGGAAATCAAGACGCTCATCGGGAACGGTCACCATGCCTACATTCGGCTCTATCGTGCAGAAGGGGTAGTTTGCCGACTCCGCACCGGCATTGGTTATGGCGTTAAAGAGTGTGGACTTGCCGACATTCGGAAGACCTACGATTCCTAATTTCATTTGTTACTCCTTGGAAGTGGGCAGCCGTAAGCTGCCCACTTCTTTATTACTCTTTTTTGTCCTCGGACTGATCCTCGGTCTTTTCGGGCTCATCGCTTATGCCTGCCGTGGGATCAACCACCGGCTCATCGTCAAAGCGTGCGATCTTTCTCGCAGGGCGCTCAATGGTATTGTCGTTCTGCGCCTTTCTTGCCGCCTTCTCGCTCTCGGGCATGAACTCGTGATGCTCGAAGTAGTAATCAAATTCCTCCTTATCCATGGTTTCATGGACAAGCAGATATTCGGCAATTGCCTTAAGCTCGTCGGCGTGCTCGGTGAGAATCTTCTCACACAGCGCCGAGGCCTCGTCAAAGATGCGCTTGACCTCCTCGTCGATAAGGCCTGCGGTCTCCTCGGAGTAGCTCTTTGTCGTGCCGAAGTCACGGCCGATAAATATACTGTGATCTGAGCTGTCATACAGGATGGGTCCGAGCTTATCGGACATACCGTAGCGCATGACCATGCTTCTTGCAATACTACTTGCCTGCTGGATATCGCCGGATGCGCCGGTGGATATATCGTCAAGGAAAAGCTTCTCGGAAATTCTGCCGCCGAGAGCCATTACGATGTTCTCAAACATCTCGCTCTTTGATTTGAAGTTCTCAAGATCCTCCTGAGGACGGAACAGCGTGAAGCCGCCCGCCATACCGCGTGGGATAATGGTTATATAGTGCACGGGGTCAACATTTTTAAGATACTTGCCGGCAACCGCATGGCCGGACTCGTGATAAGCGGTGAGACGCTTTGCCTTGTCGCTCATCTTGCGGCTCTTCTTCTCGGGACCCATCTCGACCTTGAGGATAGCTTCCTCGCAGTCTGCCATGGTAACGAAGCGATGCTTGCGGCGAACAGCCAGCAGTGCCGCCTCGTTCATGAGGTTTTCAAGGTCTGCGCCGGAGAAGCCGGGAGTACCCTTTGCGATGCTGTTGAGGTCAACATCCTCTGCCAGCACCTTTCCTCTTGCGTGGATCTTGAGAATTGCCTCACGGCCCTTGATGTCGGGCAGCCCGACATAGACCTGACGGTCGAAGCGGCCGGGACGCAGAAGTGCGTTATCGAGAATATCTGCACGGTTTGTAGCCGCCATAACTATGACGCCCTCATTGTTGCCGAAGCCGTCCATCTCAACGAGGAGCTGGTTAAGGGTCTGCTCGCGCTCGTCATGTCCGCCGCCGAGACCGGAACCTCTCTGACGGCCGACAGCGTCGATCTCATCGATGAAGATGATAGCGGGAGCGACCTTCTTTGCCTGATCGAACAGGTCGCGGACGCGGCTTGCGCCGACGCCGACATAAAGCTCAACGAAATCAGAACCCGAGATGGATAAAAACTGTACGCCAGCCTCACCGGCGACTGCCTTTGCAAGCAAAGTCTTACCTGTTCCCGGAGGGCCTACAAGCAGGACACCCTTGGGGATGCGCGCGCCCATATCGGTAAAGGCGCGGGGATTTTTGAGGAACTCAACCAGTTCCTGAAGCTCTTCCTTTTCCTCGTCTGCACCTGCGACATCGGCAAAGGTCTTGCGGTTTTTCTCCTCGCTGCCGAGGCGGGTTCTGGCTTTGCCGAACTTGTTGACACCGCCGCCGACTCCGCCGCCGTTGGCTCTGGTCATCATGACTATCCAGAAAATCATCAAGCCGAACAGGAGCACATACGGGATAAGCTGGAGCCACCACGAAGAACGAACGGGTTCGATCTGATAATCCTTGATGGTACCGTCCTTGTACTGCTGCTCTATCGTTTCGCCGAGGTCCTCGTAGAACAGCGAAAAGCTGTACATCTCATAGGACACCTCTTTGATACCCTTCTTTGCGCTTGAATCTCTGACCTTCATGGTCAGGAGGTTTTTGGTTCCGTCATAAACGAAGGACTCGACCTTCTTTTCGGTGAACAGATCCTTGACCTCGGCATAGCTCATTTTGTCGGGCTCTTCGGTGTTTAAAACCGTGAAAACCGTGCAGGCTATCAGCACGAGTATCAGCATGTAAAAGCCTATATCTCTGGAACGATTTCGTTTGGGGTTCAATTGATCACTTCCTCTTAGTCTGAGTAAATTTCGGGTTTAAGAACGCCGATATAGGGTAGATTGCGGTAAAGCTCGTTATAATCAAGTCCATAGCCGACGACAAAGGCATCGGGGACTTCAAAGCAGGAATATTTAGCGTAAACGGGGGCCTTTCTTCGTGAGGGCTTATCCATCAGCGTCGCTATGGTAACAGACGCCGGATTGCGTGTGGAAAGATAATGCTGGAGATAGTTGAGTGTGACGCCGGAGTCGAGGATGTCCTCGACCATGATGACATGTCTGCCCTCGATGTTTTGGCTGAGATCCTTCTGAATGGACACAGCTCCGGTCGAGGTCGTACCCTTATACGAGGACACCGCCATGAAATCCACCGAGCAGGGTATCGTCACATGACGCATCAGATCGGACATAAACACGAAGCAGCCCTTCAATACTCCGACAAAAAGAGGATTCTTACCCTCGAAATCCTTCGAGATCTGCTCACCGAGGGCCTTGACCTTGTCAGCGATCTCCTCCTCGGTGAAAAACACTCTTTCAATATCGTTCTTCATATCTGTACCCATTTTGATAATTGTCCCCCGTACAATCAGTTTTATTTATCATAACACGCAGCACGGCGCCTTCCGATCCTACCGCGCAGCGCTGAGCCACGCCGAAGCCGTAAACTGCGATAATTCCCTTTTCATCACGCAGTACCGGTGTCATGTTTCGCTCAAACTGCGTCATTTTCGTTTCCGAGAACAGATCCTTCAGACTTTTCGTGCAATTTCTGCCGATAAGTCTGATTTTGTCCCCGTCTTTTCTGGAAGTAAAAGATATCGTACCACAAATGCTGTCATAATTAAAGAAAAAAGTATTTAATGAATTGAAAACTTTGCTGCCGGTCGGCATCAGCTCGCACTCAACGGCAAAGCCGTGTTCCGGAAGAATGATTTTTCCGTTCGGCACAAGCTCCGTATCGGGCAGGGATTTGAGCTCTCTGCCGAAATACAGCCTGCCCTTATCCGCCGTAACGCGCATACCGTGGATATCGGTGTGGGAAACATTCTTAGTCTGCATCAGTTCAAGCACCGCCTGCGTATGCTGTGCCGTCAGTCCTCTGCCGCAGATTTTTCTCAACACCCTTGCCGCAATCGGTTTTGGCAGAGCGGCAAGCTCGGAAACGGGCAGAGAGTCGTTTTTATAAAAGTCTTTTATAAAATTCGCTGCCAGCGAATCGAGATACTCCTCGTCATCACGCAATAGCTCAGCCGCGCGCATCACAGAAGCCGAAAACGCGGGGTTTATACCGCGAAGGACCGGCATCACCCTGTGCCTTATGATGTTTCGGGTGTATTCGTCGGCGGCATTACTGCTGTCCTCGACATGGGGAACACCGTTTTCCGCAAGATATTTCTCTATCTCTGAACGGCTCGTTGACAAAAGCGGCCTTATGAACCTGTCCCTTTTGGGCGGAATACCGCACAAGCCCTTTGCACCGCTGCCTCTCGTGAGATTTAAAAGCACCGTTTCGGCGTTGTCATCGCTGTTGTGAGCTGTGGCTATCGCCGTGCAGCCGAGCTTATCCGCGCACTTCTCCAAAAACTCATAGCGAAGCTGCCTTGCCGCTTCCTCGGTGGATATTCCGTTTTTTTCGGCAAATGCTTTTACATCCGCCTGCCCGACCTCGCAGGCAACGCCGTTATCGGAACACCAGCCTTCAACAAAGGCTTGGTCGCGGTCAGCCTCCGCTCCGCGCAGCCGGTGGTTAAAATGCGCCGCTGACACAGTGATGCCGAGCTTATCGGCATTTTTATCGAGATAATGCAGCAGGCACATGGAGTCTGCACCGCCGGAAACGGCGCACAGTACCTTTGCTCCCCTCGGGAGCATTGCATACTTACTTATAAAATCAATAATCGTCTTCATTGAGATTTCCTTCGTATGCCGCGAAGGTCGTGTATTCGGCAAGCCACGAGAGCTTGACCATGCCGGTCTGACCCTTTCTGTTTTTTAGGACTATCGCCTCGGAAACATTCGGCTCTTCGCACTCGGCATTGTAGTATCCCTCGCGATACAGGCCGATGACGACATCGGCGTCCTGCTCGATAGCGCCGGATTCACGCAGGTCCGAGAGCATGGGGCGCTTGTTCGGGCGACCCTCGCTTGCACGGCTAAGCTGCGACAGGCAGATAACGGGAACATTCAGCTCCTTTGCCATTATCTTGAGCATACGGCTCATATCGCTGACCACCTGCTGGCGGTTCTCGGCGGCATACTTTCTGCTGTCACCGCCGGCAGATTGCATCAGTTGGAGGTAGTCGATGACCACAAGCCCGAGGTTGGATATTCTGCGGCACTGGGCATTTATGTCCGAAACGGACAGCATGGGGTTATCGTCAATGCGCATATCGGTCGCGCTCAAGACCTGCGCCGCAGCCGCAATGCGCTTCCACTCGTCGGAATTGAGCCGGCCGGTGAGCAAATTCTGCGACGGTACAAGACCTTCACCTGCAAGCAGTCTGCTTACAAGCTGCTCGCGGCTCATCTCCAGCGAGAACACCGCCACCGCCTTGTCCGTTTTTTTTGCGACATTCATTGCAATGTTCAG
>JAEDIN010000004.1 GCA_016292445.1 Oscillospiraceae bacterium
ATGAGATTGAAAAGCTGTATTAACGATGCTGAAGGAGGACAGGAACATGAGTAATTATGTCAGAAAGCTTATACCCTTTGAATCGTGCGATATTCCGGCAATTCAGAGCTGGCTCGAGGATATGGCAAAGCAGGGGCTTTTCTACAAAAGCTGCGGCTTTATTTTTGCACGCTTTGCAAAGGGTTCACCCAAAGCTGTGCGCTACCGTCTCGATTTCTGCGATGTTATCGCAGGAGAGCTTCCGGCGGAGAAGGCGGAGCTATATGAGCTAAGCTCGTGGCAGGTGGTAGGCGAGCTAAAAAACGACCTCGTGGTGTTGTCGACCGAAGACCCCGATGCACCGGAGATCTTCAGCGACCACAGACACCTTATAAAGCCGCTCAAAAGCCTTGCAAAAAAGCATACGGCGTACTGGATACTGTTTTTATTCATGTTTTTATTTTCCCGTGTTGCCGCACCCATCAATGCCATCATTATGGAAAAAGACGGCTTTATCGATGCGGTACTACAGATAGGAACGGGCTATTATATCCTGCTGTGCATAATGGCGGTCTTACTCCTGCTTGAATTTATACTGCATTTTAGAAGTTGCCGTCATCTCAAAAAGCTGATAAAGAGGATAGAAAAGGGCGGAGAGCTGCCGAGCGGTGAAAAGTATAAGCTAAAGTCAAAAATCGGTGCAGTTTTAATACCTCTGAGTATTCCTCTGATAATACTGTGGCTTATTCACCTTGCCATTCCTATGGGTGTAACGAGCTATAAGCCGTCAAATGATGTGTCGGGCTTGCCGTTTCCCACGATGCAGGAGATTAATGCCGCTGAGTACGAATACTACGCAGAAAACATAGAAAAGGTAAAGGGAAGCATAGCATATATATCGAAAAAAAGCGACCTGCTTGCACCGGTTGAGATTGAGTTTACTCAGGACAGCAGTGCTTTCGAGCATATTACCGGCAAACGCGAGAAAACCTTCCAATATGATGTTCAGTACCGTGAAATGCGCAGGGAAGAGGACGCTGTTAATACCTTTAACAAGTGTTTGCACTTACTTGAAAAAGACAGTTTCGCAGAGATTGTTGACACGCTCGATTTAAGCCGTGACGGGATAGAAATGAAGCTGATAGTTAAAAACTATAAAGACGGGGAAAGCGATAAGGTACAGCATCTTATTGCACGGTATGAAAACAGATTTATAAGGGTTCTGTATTCCGGCGACAGTAATTTGAGTGATTATGCCGAATTGTATATTGCATATCTGAAAGCGTAAAATAGATTTTAGTCAGTTTCACAATTGACATTTGCGGCAAATATAATACAATATTTCCATAGGCAAAGAGGGACCGAACACGCAGCGCATTTCAGTGCCCCTGTTCGGCTGTTTCGGCCTTGTCGTCCTTGACTTGCGCCGGCAAGCCGGCGTCCTGCGCACCCAATACACCGATGCGTGTTCGACCCCTCTTTGCCCCAATAAAGCGAGGTATACGAAGTGAAAAAAATGACCAGAGTTGCGCTTATCACCTCCGGAGGAGACTGTCAGGGTCTCAATGCTGCAATGCGAGGAATAGGCAAGGCACTGTATAACAAAATTGAAAATCTTGAGATATTCGGAATGTATGACGGTTATCGCGGACTTATAGACGGCGATTATATGTACATGGAACCCAAGGATTTTTCGGGCATACTTACTCAGGGCGGCACTATTCTCGGCACATCGAGGCAGCGTTATGTTCCGGGAAAGGACATAGTTGACGAAGAGGGAAACAGCCTCATTCCCGCGATGAAGGACACCTATAACCGCCTTAATCTCGATTGCCTTGTGATAATGGGCGGCAACGGCACGCAGAAAAGCGCAAAGCTTCTTATGGATGCCGGAATGAATGTCGTAACCCTGCCCAAGACGATTGATAACGATATTTTCGGAACTGATACGACCTTCGGATTCCAGAGTGCCGTTGACATTGCGACAAATGTCATTGACTATATTCATTCTACCGCCAGCTCCCACGGACGCATATTCCTTGTCGAGCTCATGGGCAGAGACGCCGGCTGGCTGACGCTCCACGCGGGCATCGGCAGCGGCGCGGATATAATTCTTATTCCTGAAATACCTTATGACATCGATAAGGTCATCGAAGCGATAGAGCACCGCCGCAAGCACGGCAGAAGCTTCTCAATTCTTGCGGTAGCAGAGGGTGCAAGATCCGTTGACGATAGGATGCTAAGCGAGGAGGAGAGCCGCAAAAAGCTTGAAAACTCAAAGCATTCCACGGTTTCCTATAAAATAGCCGCGCAGATCGAGGCAGCATTGGGTCAGGAGGCCCGAGTGACCGTTCCCGGCCATTATCAGCGCGGCGGTCCCCCGTGCCCTTATGACCGCGTGCTTGCAACCCAGTTCGGAACCGCCGCAGCGGAGCTTATCGCAAGCAGGCAGTACGGCAGAATGGTCGCTATTTGCGGGGGCAAAATAGTATCAATTCCCCTTGAGGAGGCGGCAAGCAAAACCAAGTTCCTGCCGACAGACCATCCGCTTATACAGGTTGCAAGAGACATCGGAATATCATTTGGAGATTAAAAATAAAACTCGGTAATACATTTCGTATTACCGAGTTTTTTATTATCATTCAGTCATTACTGCGTTCAATCCGCCCATCAGTATATTGCACAGAGAGCGAGCCATTACCTCCGGCTCAGCCTCGAAGTCGTTTGACATCCACTGATTATACGCATGCATCATGCCGCCGGAAATAAAACGGGCATATATTCTCGCACAATCGTCTCCGCCAAGGCTTGTTACAAGTGCCTCATCCGAGAGTATGTACTTTGTAAGCCATGTTTTGAGATGGGTACCAATATCATATGCGTTTATGAATTTAACAATACGCTTAGCAGGGTCTCTGCTCATTGTCATGATCTGCGCCATCTGTAACAAAACAGGGTATGGATCATGTGCAAGCTCACTCGGTTTGTAGTCGCAGCAAAGGGAATCTGCATAAACAAACAGGTCGTCTATAAGCTGCTGGCGAACATCCTCAAGATTGGAAAAATGCGCATAAAAGGTGCCTCGGCTGATACCTGCCTTTAAAAGCAGCTCGTTTACGGTGATGCGGCTGAACTCCTTTTCGTACATAATTTCAAGCAACGCGTCCTTTATGTTCTTTTTCGATCTTTCTACAATTCTGCTCCCACTCATGTTATACCTTTCTCCTGAAAACATACATTATAGCGTCAACTTTTTTGAATATTATAAACTATTTCATAAAAAATCTCAATATATAAACAGGAAAAATCTGATAAATATAGGAAAATGGCATAAAAACCGTCGCTTTTGGTCAATTAATCAACTTGTTTTGCAACTACAACAAATCTTCCGTCGGTAGTGTGATATGCGCAGGTGGAGAGGGTGAGGAGCTTGTCGACGGGCTCAAGCTCGATGCCGGTATCGTATAGCCTGTTTTGCTCGATAAACTGAATGTACTCAATAAACATCTCCTCGTCGTCAACGGCGGTGTACTCATAGTAACGGAAGCAGTCCTCGTTGTCTGGGGGGATGCTTGTTTTGATTGCCGCGACGACCTCGTAGGTGTGCTTTTCATAGATTGTATCAAACTGAATGTACTTATGCTCCGAATAAAAGCTCTTGCTCGCGTATTTGTCGAGTGTTCCGAACATTGAGCCGTCCTTCATGTTGTGACCGTAGATAATCAGATTGTCGGAGTGTAAAACATCGCAAAACTCATCTACAAACAAGCAGCCGCGGTAAGAGTCATTACCGTAAAAGTCGCGGTGCAGATACTTGTCAATCTCGTCGGGAGCAAACATGACGACATTGTCTATCTCCGTGCCGTCAATTTTCAGCCAACCGACAGTATCGCTGTTTTCGGCGTACAAGCCGGCGTATTCATCCAGAACATCCGGGAGTTTCACATCGTTGTTTTTAAGGTCATCTATATTACGGTCACTCTGAGCATCACGCATATCGCCTATAATGTACACGGCGAGTATGCAAAGCGATACTATGAGTGCTATAAGAGCAATAATCCTTATAATTATTCTAGCGTCAAGTTTCATGTTTTGTCCCTGCATTCGAGCATTCCGTATTCGACCAGTTTGTCATAGTTCTTGTAGTAGAGGTAGTAGCCGCCGACATTATGCTGAACATCGTCTATTCTGATTCGGTAGCCGTCGTGACGGACCATAAAGGTGTCAAGCACTCTATTGGGGTTTGCCATATACATGGCGTATTCGGGGTAAAAGTAGCCGTTGAGCATATGATCGGCGCGCTTATAGACGGTTTTCAGGAAGTAGTTCAGGTCAAAACCGTCATCAAGATAATCCACATGGATGCCGCGCTCATTCATTCTGTCGTATAGTTCAAAGGTACTCATCAAAAGCTCAAAGTAGGTGTGATAGGTCGTGTCGCGGTAATAAATGGTGTTGAGGTTTTCCTGCGCATTTCGGAGAGCGAAGGTGTAATATCTGTCGTCATCTACATACTTGGTAATCTCGTTCATCGAATATGCGACCCAGTGATCCTTAAACTGCACATAATCGGCATCTATGAAGTGCTCGACCGCAGACTTTGCTGCATTTAGCCATTTTTCATCGCCGGTGAGGGAGTAAAGTCTGCACAGAGCAAAGGTCGCCTCGCCGTCATAGTAGACGGTCCTGAATTGCTCCTTGCGTGAGCAGTCACCGTTGAGTACATGGTAGTATTCGCCCGTCTCCTCATTGAGCATGGTCAGAATACCGTTGCCGAGCTTGACGGCGACATCCTTGTATTTGTCCGAATCAAAGGCGTCCATGTACTCGGTTAGGGCTACGACCGCAACTCCGCAGCCACCGAGCTTTATCTCGTCGGATTTCTTCTCGTAAAGATAAGCGGTGCTGTTATCTGCGTTAATGACGGCATTATCAATCATATAGTCAACAGCCTTGTCGATCACATTCACGAGCTTGTCGTTGCCGGTCATCCTGTACTGGCAAACAAGACTCCACAGCGTACTTGCGTGACGCACTATGTTGTAATTATTGATATCATTGTCAAAACGAGGGTAAATGCCGTACACGAAGCTGCCGTCGTCCTTTACCTGATCGATGAGGAAGGCAGAGGCATTTTCAACGAGCATTGCCGCGTAATCCTTGTCTACGGTATCGACTTTCCGCCTGCCGTACTCTGCGTCATCACTGATAAGTTCAAATACCTTGCCGTCTTCATCGCACAGCCAGCCTATACATCTGAAAACAACATATTCATCGGGCAGGGAGGAGATGGCAGTGCGCCCCTCTTTTTTAAGATAAGTCTTGAGATAGGTTAAGTTAACGCATTCCTTGTCGTAGTCGAGTATCTTTGCGCCGTTGAGCTCCGCCTCTAAAAGCGCTGTGTTAAACTCCTTGTCAAAGGAAATGCCCTTGCGGAAGAACTCAGGCCTGAAATGGTGCAGCTCGGTGGATAATTCCTCGGTATTGAGCGTTTTCGCCTCTCCGACAAGGTCGGCCTTTACCCAAAGGCAGTTATAGCTGTTTTCCTCAACGAAGGCCTTTGCCTGTGAATATGCGTCGTTCCACGCAGTTTCCTTATCGGCACCGGTGCCGGTAAAAACCTTGGCTCGCTCCTCGCCGTTGCATATGGAGATAAACACAACACTGTCCGGCAGTCCATCCTCAATTTCACCCGAAAGCTCAGAAGCTCTCGCATCGGAAAGCACCTGCTCCTTAAGAAGTGCCGATTTTCGGCCGAAAAGCTCAATGTCGTCAGCCCTTTTGTTCTGCGAAGAAATGTAGCCGACCGCAACGACAGCAACAATCAAAATTACAAGGACGCAGGCGATTATAAAGACGCATTTGGCCCTTGACTTTTTCTGCGCCTCGTTTTCCTTTGACCTGTCAATATATTTCCTGCGCCTGCTGCTTCTGCTCATGACACACCTCGTATAATAAAAATAGGAGTGGATTAACCACTCCTATTTTATATTCACTTAAGCAATAAGTCAACTAATCGCCCACACATGATTAGTTTTCTTCTCTTTTGCGGTAAGTTGATGCAAGAACAATAAGGCTGGATACTGCAACCATTGCTACCAGCATATAATCTCTGGTGTCGCCGGTCTTTGTAGGATCCTTAAACTGTTCGTCATCATTGTCGTTATCGACATCGACATCAGCGTCGGCATCGGCGTCGGCATCTGCGTCTGCGTCTGCGTCTGCATCGGCGTCAGCGTCGGCATCGGCATCAGCGTCGGCATCGGCATCAGCGTCGGCATCTGCATCGGCGTCGGCATCTGCGTCTGCATCGGCGTCGGCATCTGCGTCTGCATCTGCATCGGCGTCGGCATCTGCATCGGCGTCTGCATCTGCATCAGCGTCGGCATCTGCATCTGCGTCGGCATCTGCGTCGGCATCTGCATCACCGTTGTCCAAACCGATCCACAGTCCGAGAATGTGTCCACCAACGGGGATACCGTTGATACCACATACATCGCTGTAGACTTCCTGGTGGTTATTGTTAATAACACCGGGGAGGGTGGTGACAGGATCGAAAATGAAAGCACCTTCGATAGTGACATCGAGCATACGCCAAAAATCAATGTCATGATTAGTGGTGATGTATACGGGAACACCTGCGGGAATACGGATGTAGCCGAGACGCTGGAGCAGATTTGCCTTAGTCAAAACCTGACGGTAATTAGGCTGAGAAAGATCAGACCAGAGAGTGATCTCGATGTCATCAGGCAGGTACTGATAATTCTCGATGAGAAGATACCAGTGGGGGCCGCCCTTGAAATTGTTGCCTTCCTTGGAAGCAAAGTCATTATCGACAGGATCCTTACCACTGATAATATCATTGATGATATCCTTTATGGACGGAACGCTCTTAACTGCGTTGTCGCCAACGATGGTATCGCTCAGAGAATTCTCTTCGACAGCGGGGAGAACACCCTTGACTACATCAACAAGCTCATTGACAGCAACATTCTCAACATTCTCAACATTCTCGACAGTGTCGAGCTCATCGGCATTTGCCGTTGTTGCAAACACGAAAGCCATAAGCAGGAAAACTACAAGTGCCAAGCCGACAGTAATCGACAATTTACCGAGTTTTTCTGATTTTATCATATTTAGTTTTCCTCCTTTCTCCAATGATGCGATACTGAAGCCTAAGGCTGAACCACATTAACCGATTGCACTGACCGCATTATCCCTCGGTAAAGAACGCAGGGACGGTGCTCACGGTAGCAATAGCACAACAAATTTTTCAATATACGCGTACATTTTATTACATAAACAATAAAAATGCAATAGATTTTTGTCGAATTTGTAATAATGTAAAACAAGAGTTTCTTACGTTTTTTAAGTATCCAAACTGAGGACTTAGAAATCTCCCGGGACACATTCTTTGCCTTTGTTGCACTTGAATTTGAGAATAAACTGTGCTATCCTAATTTAAAAAGGAGGGAAATAAATGTTTTCTGCTGTTGTATATAATTCCTGTACGGGTTCGTGCAAAAAATATGCTGAGCTTATTTCCGACCAGCTTGGAATACCGGCAGTCGAGTTCGGTAAGGCAAGAGTTGCCGGCGAGGGCAAGGTCATATACATAGGCTGGCTGTTTGCCGGAAAGATAAAGGATTTGGATAAGGCCTCCGATATGTACGATATCGGTGCTGTCGTTCAGGTCGGTATGGGCGCTGTTTATGAAAACAGCGAAAAGGCTGCCAGAGAGAAAAATGCCATAAAGGCCGAAACTCCTCTGTTCTGCCTTCAGGGCGGATTTAATTTGGCCAAGCTGCCTCTGCCGTTGAGAGTGATAATGAAGATCAAAAACAAGGAAATTGTTTCAAGACTTATGGCAAAGCCCGAGCTCAACGCGCAGGAAAAAGCTACGCTTAAAATGGCTCAGACCGGTGTCGGCGAACCTGCCGAATGGTGTGTTGACGATGTTGTTGCTTGGTGCAAGGCACACTGATAGCTTGTATTTCATTTAATGGAAGGGTCTATGCCCAACCTATTATTGAGATAGCTGCCGTAAAGCGGAGAATGCCTTCAGGACTGTGATATACGGCCCCACACCCGGATATCCGCTTCCCTTTCCCGAAGGGGGTATCCGTTGTACGGCAAAACCTGTTCCATAGGTTGGAGCAAACGCTGACGCAGACTGCGTTTGCAAATACCGCGGAACCGATAACGACTGCGCTGCCTGCGCTGCCTGCGGAATTGAGCACTCCGCAGTGCACCGTATACCGTGCAGTAAAACCAAGACAGGAGTTTCAACAAAGCTCCTGTCTTTATTAAAGCTGAAAATAGTACGGTAAAGTGGTATGAATACTCAGAATAAGCCAAATAAGCGCAATAAAACGGTTCGCATCATTGCCGGAGTCCTCGCATTCCTGCTGGCACTGACGATGTACAGCTTCCTCACCACTCCGTTTGATAAAAACTTTTATGTTGAGCCTGCATCAAACGGCAAAAAGCAGATAGCACTCACCTTTGATGACGGCCCCGGCAAATATACCGAGCGGCTTCTTGACGGACTGCGTGAGCGCAATATCAAGGCGAGTTTTTTCCTCATGGGCAGAAAAATCGAAAAACGACAGGAAATAGTCAAGACTATGCACGACGACGGGCATCTTGTGGGCTGCCATACATGGTCGCATATAGATTTTTTGAAAAGCAGCAAGGAGGAAATACAAGCTGAGCTTGACCGCACAAACGATCTCATTGAGAGCATTACCGGTGAGAGGCCGGTGTTTTTCAGACCGCCTTACGGACACTATTTGGGCTCGCAGCTCAATAGGATAGACAGTATTGCGGTGCTGTGGTCGGATACGCCGAGAGATTGGGTGAACAAGGACGTAGATTACATTTGCAACTATCTGGTCAAGCATGCCGGGGACGGCGAGATTATTCTGCTTCATGACACCAAGGAGTCGACTGTGCCTGCTGTTTTGAAGGCAATAGACATACTCACCGAGCAGGGTTATGAATTTGTCAGGGTCGATGAGCTTTTGTGCCGCAACGGCGATAAGCTTGCTCCCGGACTTGCTTACAGATACTGCCCGTATAAAGGCAGAGCGTGGTATATATAAAAGGACGGACATGATTTTATTTCATGTCCGTTTTTTTCAGAAGTATAGCTTTTTAACTCTTTTTCCCATTTGCTCAAGGCACTCGGCAAGCTCATTTATAATCTGCATTTTGACATTGAAGTTGATGGGCATATCCTGATGAGCCGGATTTTCGGCACGACCGATGAACATATTGATATCGGTAGCCTCCTCGAACAGCTTCCTTGCCGCCAGAGAAGCGCCGTCCTTCTTATAATTCCACTGCTCGAAGGATTTGTTGTCGGCAAGATAGTCCTTTGCGTAGATAAGCACCTTGTCGAGGGTGATGATACCCTCCGTCACAAGATCGATGCCGTTTACGGTCGAAATCGGCGGTATGTCCGGGTCGGGTGAGTAGGCGCTTACCTCGACCTTTTCACCGAGATAATCTGCGGCTATGTTTGCGGTAGTACCGCCGCAGACAACATGCTGTCCCTCTTTTGCGAAAAACAGAGCCATCATTCGTCTGCCGTCATTTTTGCAGGCAGGAGGGCCGATTGCGATATTAAGAGGCTCGCGCCTTATGATTTTCAAAACGCAAACCGTTGCATCGTCAAAGGGCTTGCCGCCGTAGAGCTTGTCGGTTTCATCAAGAATAATGGAGGCCAGCACCTTGGCAGTGAAATTTGCATCCACAAGAGGCTCGACAAACTCGATGAGTTTACTTCTGCTCCAATTATTGTTCAGAACACCGTTTTCGCTTGCATACAGCACACCGTCGCTCATCGTAATGAAAATATCGCCCTCGGCAAGCTCGATAGAGGAACGGTATATGGTCTTTTCTCCGATGTGCATGGTGGACAGCGGAAACTCATAATGCACACCATTACGAAGCAAAACGACATTAGGGTTTTCGTACTGGATAATGTCCGCGTGCTCGTTTCCGACTATTCTTATAATAGTAAAGGTAGAGAAGGCGGTTTTTCTCTCGGCACAAATGGGTAAGGTGGCGGCAATAGTCTCGACGGCGTCACGGATGCCGAGGCCGGCAGCCAGCATGGTCGAAATTATCTTGGAAGTCAGCGTTGAGAGAATGCTCGCCTTTACTCCGCTGCCCATACCGTCGGCAAGCACGATAATTGTGGTGTCGCCCTCCTCGACGATCTCGATATGGTCGCCGCATAGCTGCTCACCGTAGTGGTTAAGGCTCAAATAGCCCAAATCGCAGCTAAGATTATTCTTCTTCATCATCATTCAGACTCAGTGACTCCTTCAGCCTTGTCAGAGCGATCTTTGTCTCGGCGGTGGTCTCACCGAGCAAGGACGCAATTTCCTGTACTATACGCATCTGGTTTTCGATGACATTGTTCGTTATTTCTGCGGTCTGGCGGCTTATCGCCTTGCTTCTTGCCGCCTCCTCCTCTTCCTCGGTCACATCGCTGAAAATGTCAATAAGTATCCTTGAGGAGCGGTCGTAGACGATTGTCTGCTCAAAGTATCGACCGTAGTCGGAGAAATAGCTGCGCAGCTTTTTTACCGACTTTCCGGTCTCGAGCGTGGTAAAGAAGGGAGCGGTATCGAGAATACGCACTACGCTGTCGCCGAGAATATCCGACTCGTGGTCGATGTTAAGCAGCGCAAGCGCGGCACGGTTAATCTGCTGCACCTCAAGATCCTCATTAACAACTACAAGACCGCTGGGCATATTGTTGAGCACCTTATTGTTTAAACGCTCGGATCTGTCCATGATAAACGGCAGGCACATACTGTAATCGGCAGTACCCCTGTAAATGGCGATAGCCTTGTCCCGGCATGAGTCATAACCGCAGGAGCCGCAGTTGAGCTCATCAGAGGGGTTGGGTTTACCTAATCTTGAGAGTATTTCTCTGATTTCTTTTTCGCTTGGCGTCGGCAGATTGAGAGGCGTGCCTATATGCTCCTTGTACAGCTTCTCGGGACTTGGCTGCTCAACCGCAAAATCCTCCTTGCCGACATGCTTCAGCACGGAGCATTCGTGTCGAATGGGGGAGTTTATGTACTTTTCCATGATAGGCCCGTCAATACAGCTTCCGGCACACGCGGACATTTCGATAAAGCACTTCTCAATTTTGCCGTTTCTTATGTCACGCAGAGCGTTCATGCAGTTTTTTGTTCCGTTTACCGTTATGTAGTAATAGCCGTTGTCCGGCAGATCCATGCTGTTTAGTATACCGCCGGAAACAGGGAAACTTGTAGCCCTGCCCTTAAAGCTTTCACCGAACTCGGGCTCAATCTCAATACCGACCGCCAGGCGCATCTGGTCAAACTCCTCAAAGGTCAAAACCGCGTCAACACAGGTACCTATAGCCTCATCTTTCTTCGCAACACACGGACCGATAAAAACGACCTTCGCCTCGGGCATTCTGCGCTTAATATCCATTGCGTGTGCGACCATGGGTGACACGGTAGGGGAAAGGAACTTGCGAAGCTCCGGGAAATGCTTTTCAACAAGCAGATTGACCGAGTGGCAGGAGGAAGAAATGATGATATCCTGCACTTCCTCTTTTATCTGGCGCTCATATTCGCGCTTGACTATTGTCGCACCGATAGCGGCTTCCTCGGCATCGAAAAAGCCAAGCTGCTTGAGAGCCTTGCGTATTGAGTTTATGCCGCAATCATCCCAGCAGGCGTAAAACGAGGGGGAGACGCTTGCGATAACCGGTGCACCGCTTTTAATAAGCTCACGCACAGTGCCTCTGTCGTCAACAATCTCCTTTGCCTCCTGCGGGCAGACAACGAAGCACTGACCGCAGAGAATGCACTGGTCGCTTACTATGTGTGCCTGATGACCGGAAAATCGTATGGATTTAACGGGGCATTTTCTAATACATCTGTGGCAATTCTTACAGTTCGTTTTTTTCAGATTAAGAACACTTGGCATGGTTAAAGACCTCCCTTCAATGTTCAAGCACATTGTAACATAATCAAAGGCTTGCGGCAAGGCGATTGAGCGTGTATAATTAAGAAAAAAAGCGAAACGGGGAAGATAAAATGCTTCAGGAAGCTATAATCACAAAAATCCGTGACGACGGGCTTGCCGAGGTGGTTGTCGAGCGGCTTGGCATCTGCGGCGGCGACTGCAACGGCTGCGAGGGCTGCAAGTACGACCATCTGATGAAATCCGTTGTTCAAAACCCCATCGGTGCGAACCGCGGACAGCATGTCATGATAGAAACACCTACCTCCGGAGTCGTCAAGGGCGCATTTGCCCTATATGTTTTACCGATAGTTATGCTCATACTCGGCTACGCCTTAGGTGCGCTGCTTTCTCTAAGCGAGGGCTATTGTATTATAGCTGCATTTATAGCTGCGCTTGTCGGCATTATTATCGCCATAGTCGTAAGCAAAAGACGCTATGCAGCAGATCCGACCCCCACAAAGATTGTAAGCGTAATATACGATCAAAACTAAAAAACTGACGGTATCAAACCGTCAGTTTTTTGTTATTTTGTTTCTTCGGGAAGCTGACCGTAATAGCATCGCAGCGGTCTGCGCTCTGCACCCATAAGGCAGAAGTTGCAGTTAATGCAGCGTGCCGCCGTCTGCTTGCCCTCTTTAAACTTGTAAACGAGGTTCGGCTCCAGAATAAACGGTCTGGATAACGATACAAAATCGGCCTTACCGCTGTTAAGAGTATTCGCAATATCTACCGCTGTGCGTATTCCGCCGCAGACAATTACGGGAATGCCGACTGCTTTCTTTATCATCTCAGCAGCGTCGACATTGTAATTAAAAAGCGGCTGCGGACTTTTGAACAGAAGCTTCATAAAGGGCTTTAGCAGCGGCCAAGTCGCTTTGGGCAACATCTCAAAGCGGAAGTTATCTGTACACATGATGGGGTAGGGAAAGCCGCCTCTTGACATATTAAAGCCCTCGCTTGCTCTGCCGCAGGAGACCTCAATACCGTCAACGCCGGCCTTTTCCAAAAGCTTTGCCGTTTCCAGTGCGATTTCGGGCTTAATGCCGTCACGCTCCTTTTCCGATGCGCTGATTTTTACAATTATGGGGAAATTGCCTACCTTGCTGCGTGTTTTCTCAATCGTCTCGGCTACAATGCGGAAGCGGTTTTCAACACTGCCGCCCCATTTGTCACGGCGTTTGTTCGTGTGTGGGGAGAGAAAACCGTGCAGGAGATAGCCGTGCGCGCAGTGGAGCTGAACGCCGTCAAACCCGGCTTTTTTAACTCTTAACGCAGCATCTGCAAATTCGTCCGTTATCTTGTGGATCTCTTTATCCGTCAATCTGTGAGGAGCGTTCTCCCAGTACAAAAAGTCACGGATGTGAGATGCGGCAACTGTTCTTTCACCTGTGATCTTCTTCCTTGTCTGTCTGCCGGAGTGGGCAATCTGCGCAAAAATCGGCGCACCGGCGGTGTGAACACGCTCGGTTATCTCACGCCAAGCCGGAATAAGCTCGTCGGAGTTTATCATAGTCATGTTGTACAGGGGGCATTTACCCTGCTGAGATATACCCATGTAGCCGGTGATAATAAGACCGACGCCGCCCTTGGCATATCTTTCGTATAGCTTTGCAAGCTGCTCGGTGGGTCTGCCGTTTTCGTCCGCCATACCCTCGTGCGTTGCCGAGCGCACGATTCGGCAGGGCATTTTAACGCCCTTGAGCTCACAGGGTTCATAAGGATTTATCGCAAAATTCATATGTAATATCTCCTTTTTTCAGATGTATTAAGCATAGCATATAATTATTGTCAATAAAAGCCCGATTTTTGATAAAAAAACTTTGATTTTTGGACATTATTATGATAATATGTTAGCTCATGTGAAATTATTTACGGAGAGAAGCATATATGTCAGAATTGCAAAAGCAAATCGAGCGTCGCCGCACCTTTGCGATAATCTCGCACCCGGACGCCGGTAAAACAACGCTCACCGAAAAGCTCCTGCTTTACGGCGGAGCGATACAGCTCGCAGGCTCGGTAAAGGGCAAGGCGACTGCAAGGCACGCGGTGTCCGACTGGATGGAGCTTGAAAAGCAGCGCGGTATATCCATAAGCTCATCGGTCATGCAGTTTGAGTATGACGGTTACTGCATCAATATCCTTGATACGCCGGGGCATCAGGACTTTTCGGAGGACACCTACCGCACACTCATGGCGGCAGACTCAGCCGTAATGGTAATCGATGCGGCAAAGGGTATCGAGCCGCAGACAAGGAAGCTGTTTAAGATATGCGCAATGCGCAATATCCCCATCTTTACATTTATAAATAAGCTCGACCGCGAAGCTCGCAGCCCCTATGACCTCATGGAGGAGCTCGAAAACGAGTTCGGCATCGGCACTTATCCCATGAATTGGCCCATCGGCTGCGGCATCGACTTCAAGGGAGTTTACGACCGTGAAAAGCGTGAAATACTTGCATTCAACGAGTTCCACCGCGGTCAGAACAAGATAAAGGCGATAGAGTGTACGCTTGACGAGACCGAAAAGTTAGACGAGCTTATAGGCCGGCGCCTTCGCGAGACACTTTCCGACGATATCGAGCTTCTTGACGGCGCAGGCTACGAGTTCGATATCGAGCAGGTGCGCCGCGGTAAGCTCAGCCCCGTGTTCTTCGGCTCCGCTCTGAATAACTTCGGCATCGAGCCGTTTTTGGAAAGCTTCCTTAAAATGACCATGCCTCCGCTGCCTCGCATTGCAGGCGATGAAATAGTCGATCCCTTTAACGAGAAATTCTCCGCTTTCGTGTTCAAGATTCAGGCAAATATGAATAAGGCTCACCGTGACAGGATAGCCTTTATGCGCATATGCTCGGGCAAATTCGAACGCGACAAGGAATACTTCCATGTTCAGGGCGGCAAGGCGATAAGGCTTGCTCAGCCTCAGCAGCTCATGGCGTCGGAGAGGGCGATTATAAACGAAGCGTATGCCGGCGATATAATCGGCGTTTTTGACCCCGGCATTTTCTCCATCGGCGATACGATTTGCGACAAGAGCATGAAGCTTGAATTTGAAGGTATCCCGACCTTCGCACCCGAGATTTTTGCCGCCGTTGAGCGTATCGACACAATGAAGCGCAAGCAGTTTGAAAAGGGAATAATGCAGATAGCGCAGGAAGGCGCGATTCAGATTTTCCACGAGCCGTATACCGGCGTTGAGGAGATAATCGTCGGTGTCGTCGGCATTTTGCAGCTCGAGGTCTTGGAGTACCGCCTCAAAAACGAGTACGGCGTTGATGTGCGCCGCCGCAGTCTGCCGTTTGAGGTAGTCCGCTGGATAGATAACGAGGGCATAAACCCCGGCGAGCTAAATCTCACCAGCGATACCAAGTGGGTGCAGGACTTTAAGGGTAATAACCTTTTGCTGTTCACCTCCGAGTGGTGTGTCAATTGGGCACTGAACAAAAACGAAGGTCTTATCCTGCGTGAGTTTAATAAGGACTGATTTTACAAAATATTCTTTAATAATCTATAACAGTATGCTATAATCATAATCGACGAAGGTGAGGTGAGCTTATGCCGAAGCAGACGGGAATAAAGCAGATAGCGGCAAACCGCAAGGCGTTTCATGACTATTTCGTGCTTGAACGCTTTGAAGCGGGCATAGAGCTTGCCGGAACGGAGGTCAAATCGCTCCGAGCGGGTACGGTCAACATGAAGGACTCGTACTGCACGGTCAAAAACGGCGAGATCTTTATTCGTTCGCTGCATATAAGCCCCTACGAAAAGGGCAATATTTTCAACAAAGACCCTGTCAGACCGCGCAGACTGCTCATGCATAAGCGTGAGATAATAAAGCTCAATGCCCGTATCATGCAGGACGGTGTTGCACTCATCCCGCTGTCGATGTATTTTAAGGACAGCAGAGCGAAGGTGGAGCTCGGCCTGTGCAAGGGCAAAAAGCTGTACGATAAGCGCAATGACGACGCTAAGCGCGAAGCGATTCGCGATATTGAAAGAACAATGAAGGAGAGAAACTAATGAGCAATCCTATCGTGACCATCGAAATGGAAAACGGCGATATCATCAAAGCCGAGCTTTATCCCGAGGTAGCTCCCAATACCGTAAACAATTTCATTTCACTTGTTAAGAACAAATTCTACGACGGCATCATTTTCCACCGTGTAATCAAGGGCTTCATGATCCAGGGCGGCGACCCCCAGGGCGTAGGAATCGGCGGCCCGGGATACAGCATCAAGGGCGAGTTTGCGATGAACGGAGTTAAGAACGATCTCAAGCACACCAGAGGCGTTCTGTCTATGGCGCGTTCCATGGCACCCAACTCCGCAGGCAGCCAGTTCTTTATCATGCATGAAGATGCACCCCACCTTGACGGTCAGTACGCCGCATTCGGCAAGGTCATCGAGGGCATGGAGAATGTTGATAAGATAGCAAAATGCATGACCGGTCGTAACGATAAGCCCATCCACAGACAGGCAATGAAAAAGGTCACCGTTGATACCTTCGGCGTCGATTATCCCGAACCCGTAAAGGCATAAACTGTTATCGGGTGCGGCATTTACCGCACCCGATACTCCGACACCATCTCAGCGGTCACGCTGCCATAGAAATAAGCACCGCGCTGAAACAGCAAATGGATGCACCAAGATTAGTACAATATCACCGGTCGGGACACAGCAAAACTCAGCACCGCACTGAAATAGCAAATGGACGCACCACGATTAGAGCACAAAGTCACCGGTCGGGACACAGCAGTATCGACCAGCACCAGCCTCAACGCGTATTAAAAAATGGGGATGTACCGGTTTCGACGGGGATGTGGAGGCAGAAATAGCGAGCAGATGCGCCTACCATCTTTAAAATGGGCACTTTATAAATTAAAGAACAACAATAACACTGTTCTTCTCGCTGCTTAATTAGCGAGCGTTCTGCCTCGGAGGACCACGGCCGGGGACAGGGCGTCGATTAGTGGTGAACATGAGTGCGCAAAGCTTTGAGCGCACCATGCATAATGAAGCTACTAAGCCCTTGAGCGTGTCGGCCCGCGCAGGGGTGAGGGAATGTAAATGACCGACTGCGCTCGGAGAAGTTTCTGTTAAAGCGTTTTCGGACAGGGGTTCAACTCCCCTCATCTCCACCAAAAAACCTCAAGGACTATAACGGCCCTTGAGGTTTTTTCAGTGTGTCAAAAAAGTAAGCGACTTTTTTGCACACTTCAGACACGCTACATTTTTCATGAAAATCTGTTTTCACGGAAAATCTCGCTTTGCTCGTCAAAAAGGCTGATAATTCAGCCGTTTTTGATGGCTGTATATCCGATTCGAGCGGGATCTTTCTCGCTGCGGCTCGGTCACGGTGCGGCTCTGACATGCCCCCGGCATGTCATTCACTTCCGCACCGACACTTCGTTACCCCTCGAGCTCCCCTGCAGATGCATTGCTTTTTACTTAATGCCTTAGCTTAAAGCAGGTTTTTTGTCAGTCTCAAAAAACAAATAGTTTATTTGAATTATTCTTGTGCTATTTTTCAATCAAATGAGAAGCCTCCATGTCAGCCTCAAACAATGCCATGACCAAGGGATATTTATCCATTGCGCTCGCCAAAGTTGACCAGTCACGCTCACCGGAGTACGGCCCCATGTGCCAGCGGATAGCGTAACGCTCTACCGGCGTGAGCTTTATGTATTCTTCTATCATCATGACAGACTTTTCCCCGTGACCGTAAGGAATTTTGTCCTCAACTCTGTAGCTGGGCACCTGTATCCAGCTGCCGTCAACTTTCTTGTTGCGCATTTCCACGGAATAAAAATAGGTCTTGCATAAATCGTGAAGCAAAGCGGAAATAGCAATACTCTCATCCGAGACATCGGAGAGCACATCGTGCCATACCGTGCCTTCAATGTGCTTTTTCTTCATCAGGCAATTGTAAACTTGAATGCTGTGCTCAAGAAGTCCACCCTCAAAAGCGCCGTGGAAACGAGTAGAAGCCGGAGCAGTATAAAAATCGCTCTTTTCTATGAAACGAAGCAAATCGGCAATGCCGTCTCTTACAACTGAAGAAAGAGTAGCTTTAAAAAACTCAACATTCTCTTTGTTCATGTATAATTCTCCTTGATTTTCTATAATCCTTATCGTATGAAGTTCGTAAATACAACTTCCTCCTGCTTGGGCAAGCCGAATTGCTGCTTGCCGAGAGCGATGCTTTTCATTAAGAACGCCATGTTACGGGCAAGGAACCTCGCATTCTGCATACCTTCCTCGTCCTGCACCGACTCGCCGGGGCCTCTGCCGTGAACATTGTTCCAGTACCTGCCGGAGGCAACGGGCATCTGCGAAATGCTGAAAAACTTGTTCAGAGCGTCAAAGGTCGCAGTTGCGCCGGAGCGTCTTGCGCTGACCATAACCGCGCCGACCTTCATGGATTTATCCATTGACCAAGTGCTGTAAAACAGTCGGGACAGGAAGGAAGTGAGCGCACCGGGAGCCTGTCCGTAGTGGACGGGACTGCCGATGACAACGCCGTCACATTCGGCAAGTATGGGAGCGGTCTTGTTAACGGCATCATCAAACACGCATTTTCCCGTTTTCATGCAGCTCATGCAGGCAATGCAGCTATGCAGCTCAAGCTGCCCGACATGGACATCTACCGTTTCGATACCCTCGGCAGCAAAAATCTTTTTCATTTCCTCGAGTGCTGCGGCGGTGTTGCCGTTTGCTCTGGGGCTTCCGTTGATAATAAGAACCTTCATTTTTATACCTCCGTCAGTTTATTGTTTCCCTTTTTACGACAAAAAAGCGAGCATATCGGTAAAATCCAAAGATAAAATGCCACGGGTACTGCGGCAATGCCGACATTCAGCATCGCAAGCGGCACTGAACAGGCAATGCACCACGGCACAAGACCTGCTATGACGACCACGGTGTCCTCGATATCGGGCATTTTCAAATACTTTTCTGCGTCGTCATTACCGTACAGACCGTCGGAAAGGTGATTGAGCATGATAATTCCTATCGTCTGATTACAGAACACCACGCAAACGGCAACGGAGAGAATTATCATGACAGCAAAACGCATAGATAAACAATATAAACATAATGAAAACAAGTAAAAAACTCATTTTTGCCTCAATTATTCAAATTCTGACGCGATTATATCACCAAAAGGCAGGATATACAATCTCCGCAAATTATACAGAAAATCCGCATCGGAAACAAAAAGGCTTTGTTATCATTGACTTTTCGGGGTTTATTATCTAAACTGTTTTCAGCAGATTCTTCAAGAGGTGCAAAATGAAACAAAAAAATCGCTCGGAGAGCGTTTTTACAAAACTAAGCTATGTGTTCATAGTCCTCATGCTGACGGTGTTCCTGTTCCGGTTCGATTCAAGCGGCTACGGCGGTATCACTGAGGCAAAGCTGACGGCTTTCAATGTTATATGCGGCGGATATGTGATTTTGACGCTGATTTTGATACCTGCCTGCCTTGCCACGGAGAATATGAATAAGCAGGAACTCAAGACACTTGTCAAGGAAAGTACATGGGTGCAGCGTGCTTTGCTCATATTCATGCTTTTTACCGTCATATCCGCACTGCTTTCACCGTACAGAGGTGAAACATGGGTAGGTGTTTCACGCTATGAGGGAGTGCGCACCATTTGCATATATGTTCTGTGTGCAGTTTTTCTGTCGAGCTTCGGCAGAGTAAAGCCGTGGATGGCGTATCTGCTCGGCGGATCGGTTTTGTGCTTCAGCGCAATTTGCATCGCCCAGCTTTTCGGGGCAAACCCCTTCGGGCTGTACCCCGGTGAGCTTAACTACTTCGGAGCGGGCATCGACTATTCCGGCGCATATCTCGGAACAATCGGCAACACCGACCTTGTCGCAGGCTTTTTGTGCGTTGCGATAACGCTTTTGTGGGTGTCGGTCGTAAGGATGAAGGGCAAACTTCGCTTTTTGCTGCTGATACCGACATTTGCCGCACTGTTTGTCTTGTTAAAAATGTCCGTAATGGCTGGACTTGTTGGCTTTTTCGGCGGAACGGTAATCGCACTGCCGGTCGTTTTGCCCTTGTCCTCAAAGACAAGAAAAATCGTTGCGATTACGATAGTTCTTCTCTATATAATTGCACTTGTGTTCCTCTGTTTTGCCGATATCGGCAGCGGTATGCTTCACGAAGCGCATGAGCTTTTGCATGGCAGAGTCAGCGATACCTTCGGTTCGGGCAGGATACACATTTGGAGAAATGTGCTTGAGAAGATACCTGATAACCTATGGTTCGGAACCGGACCCGATACGATGAGCTATGCAAAGCTTGAGGCATTTACGCGTTATGATGCAGACAAGGGCGTCGAGCTTGTAGCGGAGATAGACACGGCGCACAACGAGTATCTGAACATTCTTTACCATCAAGGAATTATTGCACTTTTGGCATATCTTGCCGCACTCTTTTCAGCCGCTGCAAAGTGGATAAAACGCGGCAATGTATCTCCTGTTTCCGCCGCCTGCGGAGCGGCGGTGCTGTGCTATTGCATACAAGCGTTTTTCGGCATCAGTATGTTCCTTACCGCGCCGTTTTT
Organism: Oscillospiraceae bacterium; assembly: GCA_016292445.1. GTDB lineage: Bacteria > Bacillota > Clostridia > Oscillospirales > Oscillospiraceae > F23-B02. Next base: position 20,572 of record JAEDIN010000004.1, read on the forward strand.
CTGGATGACGCTGGGACTTCTTGACGGCAGTCTGCGGCAAAAAAGATAAAAACCGAATAATAAATCACCGCCTGCAAACAATAAGCAAAAAGGCGGTGATTTTTTGTATCCTGTTTGGAGCGATAATACCGATTTGCCCCGATTTGAACAGCTAAAGGGCGATTTAAAGACCGATGTTCTCATTATTGGCGGCGGACTTGCCGGCATCCTGTGCGCATATGAGCTTAAAAACAGGGGCGTTGACTATGCGCTTTGCGAGGCAGGGGAGATCACCTGCGGCATCACAAAAAATACAACGGCAAAGCTCACCTCCCAGCATGGGCTGATTTACAACAAGCTTGTCAAACAGTTCGGGTTTGAAAGAGCAAAGCTGTATTTGCAGGCAAACGAGGATGCACTTTCAAGGTACAGGCAGCTGTGCGTCAACATTGACTGCAATTTTGAAAAACAGGCGTCATTCGTCTACTCACTCGATGACCGCAGGAAGCTGGAAAAGGAGCTCGATACGCTGTCAAAAATGGGCTTTCCCGCGGAGCTTTGCGACAGTGTGCCGCTGCCGCTTAAAACAGTGGGTGCTGTCAGATTTCCGAATCAGGCACAGTTTGACCCATTGCGATTTGTCTCGTCGATAGTAAAAGGCTTAAATATCTACGAGCATACGAAAATTCGCGAGCTTATTGGTACTGATGCCGTGAGCGAAAACGGCAGAATAAAAGCCGAAAAGATCATAGTCGCAACGCATTTTCCGTTTATCAATAAGCACGGCAGCTATTTTCTTAAAATGTATCAGAGCCGTTCGTATGTTATAGCACTTGGGAACGCACAAAGCGTTGAAGGTATGTATGTTGACGAAGCGGATAAGGGAATGTCGTTCAGAAACTACAAGGACTTGCTGCTCCTCGGCGGCGGAGGCCACAGGACAGGAAAAGCCGGCGGAGGCTGGACGGAGCTTGAGAGCTTTGCAAAGCGCAATTACCCCGAGGCGCAGGAAAAATACCGCTGGGCAACGCAGGACTGTATGACACTCGACAGCGTTCCCTATATCGGTAGGTACTCAAAGCGGACACCGACAATGTATGTTGCCACCGGCTTTAACAAATGGGGTATGACCTCCTCAATGGTATCGGCTATGCTGCTGGCAGATATGATAACAGGCAAGGATAACCCATATGCCGAGGTTTTTTCGCCCTCACGAACGATTTTAAGACCACAGCTTGCCGTGAATGCGGCGGAGGCGACGCTCAACCTGCTGACCCCATCGAAAAAACGCTGTCCGCATCTCGGCTGCGCGCTCAAATGGAATAAGCAGGAGCGAAGCTGGGACTGTCCGTGTCACGGCTCACGCTTTGAAGAAAGCGGAAAACTCATAGATAATCCGGCGGCAGGGGATTTACCCTCTTGAAAGCCGTATAGCAGCGTTTCCCACTCTCTCACGCATCGGGGGAGTGGGATAGGCAAGCACGAGCGTCCTGCCGCCGTATGTATAGACATCTGCATCAAAGCATTGCCACGGACTCAGCCCTTCGCTTGAAAACAGAGCCTTTAGCCGTGAGCATATCTCGTCGGCAGAAAAGCTCTCGCCATCTAATATCAGCGCGAGCGCTTCATCTGATACTGTTTCGGATAACATAACGCAGTACTCCAAAATTTTTATAATTTACATAACAGTAACGAAAAACAATCAAAATAAAAAACAGCCCGAAAAAATTCGTTTACAATTTTGATTTTAGCGAAAATTTTTTCTCATTTCCATACAAAAATTATGGAAATGCTGAAACATTAATGCTATACTAAACACACATTATGTAAAGCAGATAATTATTTTTTTCCGAGGGTATTATGGACTTGTCTGAGAAGAAAATAGATAGTGAGCTGAAATACAGCGGCGTAATAGTTAATGTCACTATGGATCACGCTGAGCTGTGTGACGGAAGCATTGTTATGCGGGAAGTCGTGGAGCATCCGGGCGGAGTTACCGTTTTGCCTGTGGATGATGACGGCTTCTGCTACTGTGTAGGCCAGTTTCGCTATCCTTTTCAGAAGGTCATGCTTGAAGCACCGGCAGGTAAGCTTGAAAAGGGCGAGGATCACCGTACATGTGCAGTCAGAGAACTGTCCGAGGAAACGGGCTTCACTGCCGATAAGCTCACTTATCTCGGTCCGAGCTGCACATCTCCGGGCATTTCCACAGAGGTTTTGCACATCTACCTTGCGCAAGGGCTTCATGCCGGAAAGAGCCATCCCGACGAAGGTGAATTTCTGAGCGTTGAGAAGCGTCATATCGACGAGCTTGTCGATATGGTAATGAGCGGCGAGATAGACGACGGTAAGACCATCATTGCAGTGCTCAAAGCCAAACGCATTCTGGACTCTGAGAAATAGTTACGATTTGTTTACAATTACTAATTGCTATCATCGATACCCTATGCTATAATAACAAGCTGATGCGGGTGGGCGCATCACACGAAAGGTGTACCAAATGGAAAAGTATGTGATTAAGGGCGGAAAGCCTCTTCAGGGCGAAGTTGATATAAGCGGAGCAAAAAACGCAGCGGTTGCAATAATTCCCGCCGCACTTATGGTTGACGGCGTCTGCCGCATTGAGAATATGCCGCAGATTAGCGATACCGATATGCTCCTGACCATCCTCACTCATCTCGGTGCGGAGGTCAAGCTCATCAACGGTTCCACGATAGAAATTGACAGTCGTAATGTAAAATTCTCCGATGCGCCCTTTGATCTTATGCGTAAGATCCGTGCGTCATATTATCTCATCGGTGCAATGCTCAGCCGCTTCGGAAGCGCAAAGACCACTATGCCCGGCGGCTGCAACTTTGGCGTTAGGCCGATAGACCAGCATATCAAGGGTATGAACGCACTCGGCGCGGATATTGAAGTCAGAAACGGCTTTGTTTATGCCGAGGCACCCGACGGCAGACTCCACGGTGCAAAGATTTATCTTGATAAGGTCTCCGTCGGCGCAACCATGAATATCATTCTTGCCGCAACCCTGGCGACCGGCAGGACTATTATAGAGAATGCAGCCCGTGAGCCGCATATAGTTGACCTTGCAAACTTCTTAAACTCCATGGGAGCGGATATCCGCGGCGCAGGCACGGATACCATCAAGGTAAACGGCGTTGATAAGCTCCACGGCGGCAGCTATTCCATTATTCCTGACCAGATCGAGGCTGGCACCTACATGGTAGCAGCGGCCGCAACGGGCGGAGAAGTGCTCATTAAGAATGTCATTCCCAAGCACCTTGACTGCATCTCCGCAAAGCTGCGCGAGACCGGCACGATAGTTCTCGAGTATGAGGATTCCGTGCTTGTAAAGGGCAACGGAAATCTGCGCAAGGCAAATATCAAGACCCTGCCGTATCCCGGCTTCCCGACCGATATGCAGCCGCAGATGGGCGCACTTTTGTGTATGGCAAACGGAACCTCGGTCATCACCGAGGGTATTTACGATAACCGCTTTAAGTATGTCAATGAGCTTCGCAAAATGGGCGCAGATGTACAGGTGGACGGCAGAATAGCGATTTTTGAAGGTAGAGCAAAGCTTACCGGTGCACCCGTCATGGCTTGCGACCTCAGAGCAGGCGCGGCAATTGTCATTGCGGGCCTGTGCGCAAGCGGCACTACCGAGATAGAGGACATTCACTTTATCGAGAGGGGATACGAAAACTTTGTAGGAAAGCTTCGTGCATTGGGCGCGGATATCTCCATTGTTGATTTCCCTGACGAACCCGATATTCACGAAAAGGTAATTGCAATAGGTTAAAACATGCGTATAGTAACTTTTGCCAGCGGCTCGACAGGAAACTGCAGCCTTATATCCGACGGCGGAGCGAATATACTTATAGATGCGGGGATCTCCATGCGCAGAACGGTTGCTGCCCTGAACGAGCTTGGACTATCTCCGCAGGATTTATGCGGAGTGCTCATCACACATGAGCACTCCGATCACATATCCGGGCTTTCCATGCTTGCAAAGCATCATAATATAAGTATATTTGCCCCAGCTGCGCTCTGCGAGGTGCTTTGCGCCGTGAAGCCGGAGCTCAAAAACCGTTTAGACAGCGTACCCGTGAATGAAACTTTCGGCATGGGCGACATCGAAGTCAGAGCTTTTCGCACACCTCACGACTCAAAATACAGCGTCGGCTACCGCTTTGAGGGCAGCTCATCCATCGCATTTGCAACCGATACCGGCAGCTTGACCGACGAGCTTGTTCTGGGCTTAGAGGGTGCTGAGCTTGCGCTTATCGAAGCAAATCATGACATAGAGATGCTCAAAAAAGGTCCGTATCCCTATTTTTTGAAGCGGAGGATTTTATCCGACAGAGGTCATCTTTCAAATGATGACTGTGCAAAACTTGCCTTGTATCTTGCAAAATCCGGTACAAAGGATATAATATTAGGGCATCTGAGCCGTGAAAACAACACACCTCAGACGGCTTTGGATGCCGTAAACGCGGCAATATGCGGCGAAAGCGTTGAGCTTCATGTCGCGCCGATGGATAAAATGCTTGCCATAAGTGTGGGGGATAGCGTAGAATGCTTAATATAAAGCTCATATGCGTCGGAAAACTGCGTGAAAAGTTTTATATCGAAGCGTTTAATGAATACTCACGCAGACTCGGAGCTTACTGCAAATTCGAGTGTGTCGAGCTAAACGAGATTAAACTCGGTGACAAGCCCTCGGATAAGGAAATACAGAATGCACTTACGAGGGAAAGTGCCGATATTGAAAAAGCAATACCCAAGGATGCGTATGTCATAGCTATGTGTGTGGGTGCAAAGCAGCTCAAAAGCGAGCAGCTTGCCGAGAAGATAAATGCCCTCGCCTTGTCCGGCAGGGGAAAGATATGCTTCCTTATAGGCGGCTCTTTCGGAATGTCCGAGAGCATAAAGCAGCAAGCGGATATGCGGCTCGGCATGAGTGAAATGACCTTTCCGCATCATCTGGCGAGAGTTATGCTTGCCGAGCAGATCTACCGCAGCTTCAAAATAATCGAGGGCTCGCGTTATCATAAGTAAATGAAGGGGTTATCATATGGAAGATAATATTAAGCTTGAATGGGGCAGAAGAATAACCGGAAAGCTGCTTGATACTTGGCCTAAGGATGAAAACGGCGAGCTTGTCGAGCCTGTATTTCTCACGCACTGCACAAGTTTTGACATGAACGACGAGATGATCGTGAATCTTCTCGAGGCCTATAATATCCCCTGTGTAAGACAATACCCGAACGACGGCGATTTCGGCAGACTGATCCTCGGAATGAGCGGTCCGGGTGTTGATATATATGTTCCTATGACACAATATGAAGACGCTGTCAATTTAACGGAAGGGAGCGCAGAATATGAGGAATTATAAGGAAGAATACCAGCTTTGGCTTGACAGCCCGAATCTCAGCGAAAAGGAGTGGGAGGAGCTCAAGTCGATAGCCGACGATGAGAAGGAAATTGAAAGCCGCTTTTTCGCACCGCTCGAGTTCGGTACGGCAGGACTCAGAGGCACTATGAAGCTCGGACTTCACCAGATGAATGTCCATGTCATTCGCCACGCAACTCAGGCCTTTGCAAATGTAATAAAAGCCGAAGGCACCGAGGCAATGGAAAAGGGTATTGCCATTTGCTTTGACTGCCGCAATAACAGTGAGCTGTTTGCTCATGAGGCAGCCTGCATCATGGCGGCAAACGGCATTCATGTACGCATTTTCGATGCTCTGCGCCCCACGCCGGAGCTGAGCTTTGCCGTGCGTCATTACGGCACGACCGCGGGACTTAATATCACCGCAAGCCACAATCCCAAGGAGTATAACGGCTACAAGGTCTATTGGTCTGACGGTGCTCAGCTTCCCCCGCAGCACGCTGCCGCAATTGCCGAGCAGATGAATAGAATCGATATCTTCCGTGATTTCGTCACCTGCGACTTTGACGAGGCGGTTGCCGACGGCAGAATAGAAATGATAGGAGCGGAAACTGACGAGGCATATTTAAACTGCGTTTTGGAACAGGCTATAAATAAGAAAGTCGTTGCAAGTGTTGCCGATAAACTCAAGATAGTCTACACTCCGTTCCACGGCGCGGGCTACAAGCTTGTTCCCGAGGCACTCAAACGCCTTGGAATTACAAAGCTTTATCCCGTCAAGGAGCAGATGGTGCTTGACGGGAATTTCCCCACGGTCGAAAGCCCGAACCCCGAAAATCCCGAGGGCTTTTACCTCGCTGTTGCACTGGCAAAGGAAGTCGGCAGCGATTTGATAATCGGCACAGACCCGGACTCGGACCGCATCGGCGTTATGGTGCGTGACGGTGACGATTATGTCTCCGTTACCGGCAATCAGCTCGGCGTTCTGCTGCTCGACTATATCATAGTTGCCCGTCGTGAAGCAGGTACTCTGCCCGAAAATGCGGGTGCGGTTAAGAGCATCGTTACCACCGAGATGGCAAAGGTCGTTGCCGAAACGAACGGCATTCATTTCGAGGATACCTTTACCGGATTCAAGTTCATGGCTGAGCGCGTTGCCGAGTGGGAAAAAGCCGGCAGCTATGAGTATATCTTTGCCTACGAGGAAAGCTATGGCTACATGATGGGCGACTATGTCCGCGATAAGGACGCTGTTACGGCATCGATGATGGTCGCAGAGATGGCGGCATATTACTTTGCCAAAGGCATGAATCTCAAGCAGGCAATGGAGAGCCTGTACGAAAAGTACGGCTATTACGCAGAGCGTACACTCAATCTTGTTATGCCCGGTCTTGACGGCATTGAGAAAATGAAGAATCTTATGGCAGAGCTTCGCAGTGAGCCGCCGAAGTTCATTTCCGGAACGGAAGTTTTCTGCATTCGCGACTACTCCTGCGGCGATCTTATTGTTCCCAAGCTCGGTGTTATGGGTCAAACCAAAATCAAGGGTTCAAATGTTCTGTATTTTGAACTCGCCGACGAGACCGCTTTCATAGTAAGACCCTCCGGTACTGAGCCCAAGGTCAAGGTATATATCCTTACAAAGGGCGAGAATAAGGCCGAGTGTGACGAAAAGATAGCAAAATATACCGAATATGCCGAAACACTCAGAAGATGAAAGAGCTTCTTGACATTTTCATTGCCTCGTTCAAGGTCGGAATTATGACCTTCGGCGGCGGCTATGCAATGCTGCCCATACTCCAGCGCGAGGTAGTCGAAATTCGCAAATGGGTGACCGAGGAGGAGGTACTGGACTATTACGCAATAGGTCAATGCCTGCCCGGCATAATAATGGTCAATACGATGATATTCATCGGACAGAAGCGAAGAGGGACTCTCGGCGGTATCGTTGCCGCACTCGGCACGGTTTTTCCTGCACTCCTCATCATTACGGTGATAGCCGCGGTTTTGAGCGGATTTGCCGAAGCACCGATTGTTAAAAGTGCCTTTGCGGGAATAAGAGTTTGCGTCTGCGTGCTGATTTTCAATGCCGTGGTAAAGCTTTGGAAAAGCTCGGTCATTGATTGGAAGTGCTTTGCAATATTCTTCACCGTTGCCGTCGGTTCACTGGTTACGGATATAACTCCCGTGGTGTTTGTCGTGGTCTCCGCGGTAGTCGGAATAGCTATAAGCTGCCTGGGGGTGAAGCGTAAATGACAATACTTCGCCTTTGGTGGGAGTTTTTCAAAATCGGCCTGTTCTCGGTAGGCGGCGGCATGGCGACGCTTCCTTTTCTGTACGATATTTCCGACAGGACGGGCTGGTTTACCTATGATATGATAGCCGATATGCTCGCCGTTTCCGAATCCACCCCGGGACCTATCGGCATCAATATGGCGACCTACACCGGCTATATTACGGCAGGCATACCGGGCTCCGTTGCGGCGACGATAGGCGTTATAACCCCCGGCATAATAATCGTGCTTCTTATCGTTGCGGTGCTTGACCGCTTCCGGAAAAACAAGTATGTTGAGGGCGCGTTTTACGGTCTGCGCCCTGCTTCAACCGGACTTATCGCTGCTGCCGGCGTACTTGTCATTCAGATAGCGTTATTGAATGTAGACTTTTATAAAGCCAGCGGCAATATCGCAGATATCTTTAATTATAAAGCGATTATTCTTGCCGCTGTGCTCCTTGTGCTCACGAGGTGGTTTAAGCCTACAAAAAAGCTGCATCCGATATTATTCATCGTTGCCTCCGCAGCAGTCGGAATACTGATTTTTTAAAACATAACAGCCGCTCCGAGTAATGCCAGCGCGCTGCCGATGAGTGCAATTATAAACCGTCCGATAATATATCGGGCGGTTTTTATATCCGTTTTACCAAGCACGGAAAGCGTCTGAAAGTGTACCGATACACCGCCCCAGCCTAAGATGAAAGCGGCAAGTGCAAGATTCAGAGGCTCTGGGCCTAATCCGTTCATAGCCCCGATACCGTTGCCAAGCTCCAATATGCCGCAGAAAAAAGCGCGGCTCCAAATCAGCTCCATGCCGAAAACGGCGGAAAGGAGCTTTGCCGCCGCCGCAAAAACGCCGGTTTTCTCAAGTATTCCGGTCAAAACGGAAAAAGCAATGATAAAGCCGCAAATAGAAAGACAGGCATTTACGGAAGATTTAATTGCGTTTGTTAATGAAACGGCAAAACCGTGAGGTTTTAACTCGAGCGGCATGTTTTCAGACTTTTCGGTATCGTTCGGTGCAAAGATGATGCCGCCGACAACAGCGGCGATTATATGCACGGCATATAGAAAAATGCCGATTGCCGAGGAGGAGAAAACTCCAATTCCCGCCGCACCGATTATGAACGACGGACCGGAGTTGTTGCAGAATATGAGCAGACTTTCCGCCTCTTTTTTTGAAACTGCACCCTTTTCTCTCAGCGAAGCTATGTAAGAAGCCCCCATGGGATAGCCTGCGGTAACACCGATGATAAACGCCGTACCGCCGCTGCCGGACACATTGAACAGCCTTCTGCAAACAGGAGCAAATACCCTGCCCAGCCATTGTGCGAAGCCAAGCTCGCTTATGAGCTTTGTCGCAACGAAAAACGGAAACAGCGTGGGAATAATAAGCCCAGCGCACATTTTTAAGCCCTCTGCCGCCGAATCCGATGCAATGTCCGGATATGCGACGAGGGAGGTGAAAAACATCAGCGCACAGGCAATCGAAATGGATTTTTTCACCGGCATCAACTCCTTGTCCATGTATTAAGCTATGTGCAAAAACATAGATTTATACAGCGGGAGGTGGTATGCCAATGGGCAAGATGAAGGATAAGGCGGAGCTTTTGGCAGACAGACTTGAGCTGCCGTCGGATGCCCTTGCAGGAACGGCGAAGCTGACCGTAAACGGCAGACGCAGGGTTCTGATAGAAAACCACTGCGGAATAATCACATATGAAGACACGGTGATAGCGGTGGATTGCGGCGGCATGAAAACCGTTATCCGCGGAGACGATTTGAGCCTCGGCGCAATGGATAAGCAGGATATGCTTATAACAGGCAGAATACTTTCAATTGAGTTTGAGTAGGTGTAGAATGAAAAAGCTATATGATCTTGCCCGCGGAACGGTAAGACTTGAAATAAGCGGGGCACAGCCGGAGAAGCTCCTGAACTTTTGCGCGGAAAACGGCATAGAGTTTTGGGATACAAGCCCTAAAACGGACTTTTGCGTACAAATTACGGTGCACGCGTCGAATTATCCGCTTCTCCGGTCGCAAAACGGGAGAAACTGCTGCGAGATACGCCTTATCGCTGCAAGAGGCGGCAAAAGCATCAGCCGCTCAATGCGCAGAAGATACGCTCTGTGCATAGGAATGGGGCTGTGCATAGTGTTGCTTGCATTTTCATCGCTTTTTGTTTGGCGGATAGAAATTGAGGGCAATGACAAGCTGAGCGACGGTGCTATACTAAGGGCGTTGTCCGAATGCGGAGTGCGAAACGGCGTTTTCTGGCCGTCGCTATCCTCCGATGAGGTGCGCAATGATATGCTGATGAAGCTGCCGGACATATCGTGGCTAAGCGTGAATGTCCATAATTCCCGTGCAGAGGTAGTTATCCACGAGCGAATAAATAAGCCCGAGATAGTTGACGAGTCGGGGTATACCGATATCTGCGCGGCGAAGGCAGGGTATATAACAAAGCTGTCCGTTTTAGAGGGCAAGGCACTTGTTGCCGTGGGCGACACGGTATCAAAGGGCGATACGCTCATAAGCGGTACAATGGACAGTGAAACTGCAGACGACCGCCATGTGCACGCCATGGGTACGGTTCAGGCACGCACCTGGTATGAGATAAACGCACAAACACCTCTGTATGAGACAGTCAAAGGAGAAAAAAAGCACAGTAAGTCGAAATATTCGCTTGTATTCGGCAAAAAACGCATAAAAATTTCGGCAGACAGTAGAAATATCAGCTCAAGCTGTGATAAAATAAATAAATTGAGGTACGCATCGTTTGGCGAAGCATTTATGCTTCCTGTGGGAATAATAAAAGAAGAGTGTACCGAGTACGAGCTTTATAAGCAAAGGATAGACGAAAATGCGGCTGTCGAGCGGTTAAAGCAAAATCTTTTGGCGGAGCTTAAACGCCGTATCGGCGACGGGAGCATAATCACATCTTCGTTTTCAGTTTCAAAGGACGAGAGTATTCTCACCGTGACCTTGAGAGCGGAGTGCGTTGAAGATATAGGAGTACAGTATGATTGAAAGAACGATAGAAGTCGAAAGAATGGAGCATGTTATAAGCGTGTTCGGCTCATTCGATCAGAACTTGAGAATTATCGAAACCGAGCTTGAGGTCAAGGTCATCGACCGCGACAACAAAATACACATCTGCGGCGAGGCGGAGAGCGTGATGCTCGCCGAGAAGGCAATAAACGGGCTTTTGACGCTTGCCATGCGCGGAGAGAGCATCGACGCGCAGAATGTGCGCTACATTCTGAAGCTGGTCTCCGAGGGCAAGGAGTCAAAGATTGACGAGCTTGCAAGCGATGTAGTGTGCATAACCGCAAAGGGAAAGCCTGTTAAGGCAAAAACACTGGGTCAAAAGACCTATTGCGACGCAATTGCGAATAACACCATTACCCTCGGTATCGGACCTGCCGGCACAGGCAAAACCTATCTTGCGGTAGCAGCTGCTGTAGCGGCGTTCAGGGCAGAGCAGGTAAACAGGATAATCCTGACCCGTCCTGCTGTAGAGGCCGGTGAAAGGCTCGGCTTTTTGCCCGGCGATCTGCAAAGCAAGGTAGACCCGTACCTCAGACCGCTGTATGACGCGCTGTTTGATATGCTTGGTGCAGATACCTATCAGAAGTACCTCGAGCGGGGCAATATCGAGGTTGCACCGCTTGCATATATGCGAGGAAGAACCCTTGACGACAGCTTTATCATCCTCGACGAGGCGCAGAACACCTCCAGAGAGCAGATGAAAATGTTCCTCACGAGAATAGGCTTTGGCTCAAAGGTGGTCATAACCGGCGATATAACGCAGATCGACCTGCCGGAGGACAAGGTGAGCGGTCTTAAAATCGCAATGAAGGTGCTTGAGGGTATTGACGATATTTCAATATGCAGGCTCACCGGAGCGGATGTCGTTCGCCATCAGCTTGTACAGAAAATAATCGAGGCATACGAGGTGTACGATAAGAAAAACCCGCCTGAGACGGCGAAGAAGCCTGTCGGAGCATATAGAAGAAAGAAGCCTTAAAATGGAGCATGAGATATATATAAGCCGCGAAAAAAGCGGCATGGGCCATAGGAATGCGGTAACGCTCATTAAAAAAACGATAAACAAGTCACTTACCGCCGAGGGGATAGATGTGCCGTGCATAATCAGTGTAATGCTGACCGATGACGAGGGCATACATGAGATAAACCGCGAGTTCAGAGGGGTGGACAGGCCCACGGATGTGCTGTCTTTTCCGCTCAACGAGCTTCAGGCAGGACATTTTAACGCCGACCTCTGCGAAAAAGATCCTGAAACGGGAGCGGTCATGCTGGGCGATATTATGATATCTCTTGAACGCTGTAATGCGCAGGGCGAGGACCTTGGCCACGGTTTTGAACGGGAGATATGCTATCTGACAGTTCACTCGGTTTTGCACCTGCTGGGTTATGACCACATCGACGAGGGTGAGATGAAGGCTCAAATGAGAGCGAGAGAAAAGCAGATCATGGAGGATGACAAATGATAAGCAAATCGGCAATGATAACAATATGCGGCAGACCCAATGTCGGAAAATCGACGCTTACCAACGCCCTTGTCGGCGAGAAAATTGCCATAGTCTCCAATAAGCCGCAGACTACCCGCAACCGCATAAGCGCAGTCGTAACGCGCGGCAACACTCAGTTCGTTCTCATGGACACTCCGGGCTTCCACAAGCCCAGAACACGCCTCGGTGACTACATGGTCAATGTCGTAAAGGAGTCCGTCGCCGATGTTGACGCCGTAATGCTGCTTGTCGAGCCTATTGCGAACATCGGCAGGCAGGAGGAAGAGCTCATTGCAAGGCTCAAGGAGACGAATGTTCCGGCGGTGCTCGTCATCAATAAGATAGACACGGTCGAAAAATCCGAGCTTCTTGAGGTCATGGCGAAGTATTCGCAGGCGCACAATTTTGATGCGATAATTCCCATTTCCGCAAAGAACAACGAGGGACTTGACGAGCTTATGGAGCAGCTTGATAAGTATGCTGTTGAGGGGCCGCAGCTATTCCCGAACGATATGATATCCGACCAGCCCGAAAAGCAGATATGCGCCGAGCTTGTGCGTGAAAAGCTGCTTTTGTGCCTTGATAAGGAGATCCCCCACGGCACAGCCATTGAGGTCACGAAGTTTTCCGAGCGCGAAAACGGCATTATCGACATGGATGTCACCATTTTTTGCGAAAAAGCAAGCCACAAGGGCATAATAATCGGCAAGCAGGGAGCAATGCTCCGCAAGATAGGCGAGATGGCGCGAACCGACATTGAAGCCTTTATGGGCACAAAGGTTTTTCTGCAAACATGGGTGAAGGTCAAGGAAAACTGGCGCGATTCCATGGCGCAGCTTCGCAACTTCGGTTACTCGGAATAAATAACCATCATATAATCACCTGCGCAACAAATACTAAGCACAGCGAGGTGGTTTTATGGCAGAAAATTTTTTCTGGCAGGTTTTCACTGATACCGGCGATCCGCTGTGCTGGCTGATGCATAGAGCGGCGGAAAAATCAAATAATAAAGATGGGGCGGGGGATGACCCTCAGCCCCTCGGATGAGCAGGGTACATATGTTCAAAACGACAAAGGGGCTAATTCTCCGAGAGGTAAAATACAAGGAAGCCGACAGAATACTGACCGTTTTGACCGAGGACATGGGTAAAGTAACGGTCAAGGCTCGAGGCGCACTGCGTAAAAGCAGCAAGGTTGCTGCCGCTACGCAGTTGTTTGCGTTTTCCGAGCTGACAATGTTTGAAAATAAGGGCAGATGGTCCGTAAACGAAGGCTCGACCATTGAGGAATTTAAGGGGCTCAGAAACGATATATCGGCACTTGCGCTTGCTTCCTATTTTGCCGAATGTGTAGAGGCGCTCGCCGATGAGGACAGGCCCGATCCCGGTATGCTCCAGCTCATATTAAACTGCCTTTTTGCGTTATCCAATAACTTGTACGACCAGCAGCATATAAAAACCGCGTTTGAGATGCGCCTCATGCGCATAGCGGGCTACGAGCCGGATTTGTCGGCTTGCGCCGTGTGCGGAGAACCTGAGCCGAAAGAGCCTCGCTTCAGCCCGCAAAACGGCATAATCTGCTGCCGTGAATGTCGCGGCAATGTCCATGAAGCAAATGTAATACTCTGCCCCGACTCTCTTAAGGCGTTAAGATATGTTCTGTATGCCGAGCCGAGAAAGCTCATGGCGTATTCAATACACGAGGATGCGGCAGGCAGAGCGGCAAATGCGGCGGAAACCTACTTAAAAATACAAACCGAACGCAGATTTAACGCCCTTAATTACTGGAAACAGGTGAAATAATGGACTTTTACAAAAAATCACTTAATACCCTCGAGCTGCCGGCTGTGCTTGAAATGCTTGCGGCCGAGGCAGTGTCCGACGGCGCAAAGGAGGCGGCGTTAAAGCTCCTTCCGTCGGACGATAGATACGAGGTGAAGCGCCGCCTCGACGAAACAAGCGCGGCAAAAACGATGATGGTAGTGCGGGGAAGCCCCTCTTTCTCGGGGGTAAAGGATGTCAGGCCCTCGCTGTCAAGGGCGGATCTCGGCGGCAGCCTCAATACCCTTGAGCTTTTGAGCATAGCGAGAGTTCTTCAGTGTTCAAGGCTTGTAAAGGCGTATATTGCAGATGATACCGTCGGCAAGACAAGCATTGACCATTTGTTCTCTGCCCTGCACGCCAACAGATTTCTTGAGGAAAAGATAACATCGTCAATCGTCGGCGAGGATGAGATAGCCGACAGTGCGTCCTCCGAGCTTGCAAACATCAGACGCAAAATTCGCGCGGCAAGTGCAAGAGTGCGTGATTCGCTCCAAAAAATCATATCCTCTCCGTCATATGCCAAGGCATTGCAGGAGCCGATAATCACCATGCGCTCGGATCGTTTTGTCGTACCCGTCAAGGCAGAGCATAAGGGGGCAATACCCGGACTTGTACACGATATATCATCTTCGGGCGCAACACTGTTTATCGAGCCTATGGCGGCGGTAAAGGCGAATAACGAGCTAAGAGAGCTCGCCGCGAAGGAAAAAACGGAAATAGAACGCATTTTGGCGGAGCTTTCGGCTGATTGCGCCGAACATACAAACGATATTTCCGCAGATTACAATTTGCTCATACAGCTTGACCTGATTTTCGCCAAGGCGAAGCTTTCGTACAAGCTTGACTGCTCGCAGCCGGAGCTGAGGGAAAAGGGTATCGTTTTCAGAAATGCACGCCATCCGCTGCTTCAAAAGGGCAAGGCGGTGCCTATAAGCCTTGAACTGGGTGAGGATTTTGACACGCTCATAATCACAGGCCCGAATACCGGCGGCAAAACGGTAACGCTCAAAACCATAGGGCTGCTGAACATAATGGCGCAGTGTGGCCTGCATATTCCGGCCGAGGACGGCAGCGGAGTGCCGGTTTATAAGCACATTCTTGCCGATATAGGCGATGAGCAGAGTATAGAGCAGAATTTATCGACTTTCTCGGCACATATGACCAATATAGTGCATATATTAGATGAGTGCGGCGAAGGCTCACTGCTGCTTTTCGATGAACTCGGTGCAGGAACAGACCCCACCGAGGGTGCGGCTTTGGCAATAGCCGTTATTGAAAATGCCAGACAGCGCGGCGCAACTATTGCAGCTACAACACACTATGCCGAACTCAAGGTCTATGCGACCGGCGAAAGCGGCATACAGAACGCATCCTGTGAATTTGATGTAGAAACGCTCAGACCCACTTACAGACTGCTTGTCGGCATTCCGGGCAAGTCCAATGCCTTCGCCATTTCACGCAGACTGGGGCTTGATGATACTGTAATTGAGGACGCAAAGCGGCGCATCGGCGTTCAGAACGCAGATTTTGAGGCGACGATAGAAAAGCTGGAGCAGACCAGACTTCTGCTTGAACGAGATAGGGCAGAGGCATCGAAAAAGCTCAGAGAAGCCGAGGAGAGCGCAAAGAAAGCGGCATTTTTACGAGCCGAGCTTGCGGTGCGGCTTGAAAAGGCAGATGAAAAATCACGCCGTGAGGCCGAACGCATCATAGCCGAGGCGCGTAAAACCGCCGAGGAGACCTTTGCCGAACTTGATGAAATGCGCCGCCACGCAAACGAGCAGGAGGAGGCACAGAGGATAAACGAAGCACGCAGCGAGCTTAGAAGAAAGCTCAACGAGCATGAAGGCAAGCTCAAAGCCGAAAGACCCGAGCAGCCCCGTGAGGAGAAAAAATCGTCGAGAAACGCCGAGATCGGTGACACGGTCGAGATCAAGTCGATGGGCGTCAAGGCGGAGGTCGTCGGCGTAAACTCCGACGGCAGCTTGGAGCTCAAAGCCGGCATAATGAATGTCAAAGCAAAGCAGAGTGAGGTATATCTCGTTGAGGGCAAGTCGGCAAAGAAGAAAGTAAGCTACCAAATACAAAGCAGCACTGTGAGAAGCGCCGTAAGCAGCGAAATAGACCTGCGCGGCATGGAATCCATCGAGGCTGTAAATGCAGCGGAAATGTATATAGATAATGCAGTTATGGCTAAACTTAGCACAGTGACTATTATCCACGGCAAGGGCACGGGTGCGCTTCGGGCGGCGATACACCAGATGCTCAAGCGAAACAAGGCTGTCAAATCCTTTAGGCTCGGCAGATACGGCGAGGGAGAGACAGGCGTGACAATAGTCGAATTGAAATAAAAGCAATCGATTTAATTTGTGAATAATGTGAAAATCTACGAAATAGACAAAATCGGTTGACGATTTTTAAATAATTTGCTAAAGTAGGGGTAATCTTTAAAGATTATGAGGAGTGGCGAGCATGGTAACTAAAGAAGTAGTAATTAATAATCAGGTTGGACTCCACGCCAGACCCGCGACTTTCTTTATTCAGAAAGCCAACGAGTTCAAGAGCAGCATTTGGATCGAGAAGGAAGACAGAAGAGTTAATGCAAAGAGCCTTCTCGGCGTTCTTTCACTCGGCATCGTTAAGGGCACTGCCATTAACCTGATTGCCGACGGTGCTGACGAGGCGACTGCAGTTGACACACTGTCCGAACTCATTGCATCTGACTTTACCGAATAATAACCAAAACTGAGCTAAGGGCGTGTTTTTGACACGCCCTTGTTTAATATGTATTAAATGAAAAAAGAAAACAAGGCAATTATACAGATGCTGACCTGCGCCGCTCTATGGAGCATAGCCGGTATTTTTATAAAACTCATACCGTGGAACGCGTTTGCGATAAGCAGCTTACGCAGCCTATTTGCCGGCATTACTGTGCTTGCGTTTATTAAGCTTAAAGCTTATAAGATCGTGCTTAATCGCCGCACGCTTACGGCGGGAATACTCATGTCCCTTGTCTACACGGCGTTTGTCGGTGCAAATAAGCTGACAACTGCCGCAAATGCCATCGTTTTGCAGTTCACAGCCCCTCTTTTTATTGTAATATTCTCTGCTATTATGTTTAAGCAGAAGATAAGAAGGGTGGATATCACGGCTGTCATTTGCGCGATGGTCGGTATATCCATGTTCTTTTTTGATAAGCTCGCGGGAGGATATCTCACCGGAAACCTTGTTGCTATCCTTGCAGGAGCACTCATGGGCGGCATGTATATGGCAATAGGCAGGACAGACGGCGCAGAGCGATACAGCGCAATACTTTTCGGACAGCTCAGCGCTTTTTTGATCGGCCTGCCGTTTATTATCGCAACAAGGCCTGAGATATCGGCATTTCCTGTGCTGTATATTATAATTCTCGGCGTTTTTCAGCTCGGCATACCGTATATTCTCTACGGAATGGCGTCGGAATACTGTCCGCCGCTTGCGTGCAGTCTGCTCGGTGCGGTCGAGCCGCTTCTTAATCCCATTTGGGTGCTGATATTTGACGGCGAAAGACCCGGTGTGTATGCCCTGGTCGGCGGCGTAATAGTTGTAGCTTCCGTCACACTGTGGTGTGCATTCGGAAATAAGGTTGAGGAAAAGAATGCTTGATACTTTACTCGAAAAGGCCAATAATCTCCCGATGAAGCCCGGCGTATACATTATGCTGGACTCATCGGGGGAAGTTATATATGTAGGTAAAGCAAAAAAACTCAAAAACCGAGTGACGAGCTACTTCCGCGGCAACCACTTGCCCAAGGTGGCGGCAATGGTGGAGAAGGTTGCCGACTTCAATGTCATAGTCGTGGATTCCGAGTTTGAATCCTTAGTGCTCGAAAATTCGCTGATAAAGCAGCATCAGCCGCATTACAACATTCTTCTAAAGGATGACAAGAGCTATCCGTTCATAAGGCTTGATATCAATTCGCAGTACCCGAAATTTGATATTGCAAACAAGCCGACTAAGGACGGTGCGAAATACTTCGGGCCTTACGGCGGCAGGAGCATGACGAGGCAGATAATCGATGTCATTTCCAAGGCGGTGGGACTGCCCACCTGCGGCAAAAAGTTTCCGCGGGATATCGGCAAGAACAGACCGTGCCTGAATCATCATATGGGCAACTGTCGGGCATGGTGTCAGGGCAACGGGTCGCTTGCAGAGTATAAAGCCGCGGTAAATCAGGCAAGCCTTATTCTTGAGGGCAAAACAAAAGAACTTTTAGCCGAGCTTAACGAGCGCATGATGCTCGCTTCGGAGGAGCTTCGCTTTGAGCAGGCTGCCGAGCTGCGTGACCGCATTCGTGCCATAGACAGTCTTGCAAATAAGCAAAAGGTCATTGCGACCGCGTTTGCCGACACCGACGCCGTGGGCTTTATGCGCGGCACAAAATGCTGCTTTGTCGTGCTGCATTTTAATGACGGCGCACTAACGGCAAAGGACTTTAAGCTTCTGCCCGAGCCCGTTGAGGATGACGCAGAGGCTGTTTCGGCACTTGTTCGGCAATACTACACATCAAAAGGTAATTATCCGAAGACGATACTTTTACCCTGCGAATGTGACGACAGGGAGGAGCTTCAGCAGCTTTTCATAACGCTTGCAGGCCGCAAGGTATCGGTCGAAGTCCCGGTAAGAGGCGAAAAGGCAAAGCTCTGCGAGCGTGCAAATCTAAACGCCTCCGAGGAAATACTCCGCTCTACGACCGCAGAACAGCGCAGGGCAGGCACACTATTATGGCTGCAAAAGGCACTCGGCTTGAAGGAATATCCAGAACGAATTGAAGCCTTCGACGTTTCCAACCTCGGAGATACCGGCATAGTGGCGGCGATGACCGTTCATAAGGACGGCAAGCCACTAAAGCGCGATTACCGCAAGTTCAGAATAAAGGACCTTGACATACGCGACGACTATGCGAGTATGCGCCAGGCGGTGGGCAGACGGTTTTCAAGGTATAAGAGCGGCGATGAGAAATTCAATAAGCTGCCGCAGCTTTTGCTCATAGACGGCGGCGTGACCCATGCTCAGGCTGCAAGCGGCGTTCTTTCGGAGCTCGGGCTAAATGTACCTGTGTTCGGCATGGTCAAGGATGACCGCCACCGCACAAGGGCGCTGGTCACACCAAAGGGCGATGAAATAAGCATCAATACAAATCAGGCGGTTTTCTCACTCATCGGCAGCATCCAGGAGGAAACCCACCGATTTGCGATAGAGTACCAGCGCTCCCTGCGTAACGAGAGCCTCGGTTCACAGCTTTCGGATATAAAGGGTGTCGGTGAAAAACGCAAAAACGAGCTGTTAAAGGCATTTAAGACGATAAAGGCTATTAAAGCTGCAAGCTTTGAAGAGCTTTGTGCCGCAGTACCTAAGAATACGGCACTTGCGGTATATAATAAC
The DNA here is from genome assembly GCA_016292445.1 of Oscillospiraceae bacterium. Lineage (GTDB taxonomy): Bacteria > Bacillota > Clostridia > Oscillospirales > Oscillospiraceae > F23-B02. The sequence goes on from JAEDIN010000004.1 coordinate 40,007, forward strand.
TATCACTCCGGAGATGAAGAAAAATGAGAGTAATAAGCGGCACTGTGCGAGGCAAGAGGCTCAAAGAGCCCTCGGATTACAGCATCAGACCCACGACAGACATGGTCAAGGAGGCCCTATTTAACATTATTCAGTTTGACATCGAAGGCAGACGGGTGCTCGACCTTTTCGCGGGGACAGGTCAGCTGGGCATAGAATGTCTTAGCCGGGGTGCTGCATCCGTGACCTTTGTCGATCAGAGCAAGGAATCCGTTGCCATTGTAAAGCAAAATCTCAAGACCTGCGGCTTTGAAGCTCGCGTTGTACAGACCGATTCGATAGGCTTTTTGTCAAGAGCCGACAAGTACGACATCATACTTTTAGACCCTCCTTACGCCACAAACCTGCTGGATAAGGCACTTGAGATCATCAATTCCGTTGACATATTGTCGGAAGGTGGTATAATTGTGTGCGAAAGTGGGCGTGAAAAGTCCATGCCGGACATGAATTTGCCCTATTTTAAGCGTAAAGAGTATAATTACGGCAAAGTAAAACTCACCACATACGGCAAGGAGACAGACATATGAGTCTTGCTATATGTCCGGGCAGCTTTGATCCCATCACCCTCGGACACCTGAACATCATTAGAAGGTCGGCGAAGATTTTTGACAAGGTCATCGTCTGCATCATGTATAACTCCACCAAGACCAAGCCGATGTTCACCATTGAAGAGCGGGTGGAAATGGTGCAGAAGGTAGTTGAGCGTTTTCCTAATGTTGAGGTTGCCGCCTCCGACGGATTGCTTGCCGAGTACGCAAAGCAGTTTGATAATCCCGTTATCGTAAAGGGAATGAGGGCAGCGTCCGACTTTGAGTATGAATTTCAGATGAATCTGATAAATAAAAAAATTAACCCCGAGTTGGAAACAATGTTTCTGACCGCAAGCGAAAAATACACCTTCCTCAGCTCCTCGGTAGTCCGGGAAATGGCATCCTACGGTGCCGATCTTACAGGCTTTGTTCCCTGTGAGATCATTGATGAAATAGAGAAAAAAGCTCAGTTATGGAGGCGTTAGTATGAACGAGAACAAAGTTGAAGTAATGGAACTCATCGAAAATCTTTACACCATGGTGTCCGAGGCATGGGGAGTACCTCTCGGAAACGATAAATGCATTGTCGAGCGTGAAGCGGTGCTTGAGATACTTAACGAGATAAAGACCCGTCTTCCCGCCGAGCTTTCCGAGGCTAAGCGTGTTGTTACCGCAAAGGATGAGTTTATCGGCAACGCAAAGCGTGAGGCGGAATCGGTGCGCAAGAACGCAGAGGACAAGGCCCGTGAGCTTCTTGAGGAGCAGGAAATCGTCAAGAGAGCAAAAGCACTCAGCGCTCAGCTCGTCAGTGACGCCGAGTTTAAGTCCAAGGAGCTTCGCCGTGTCGCAAGTGAGTATGTCGATGAGATACTCCGCCGCACCGAGGAAACCGTCGGCGCAGCCCTCAAATCCATAAACGAATCTCGCGCCAGTTTCAGGAACCTTGCCGGAGCCGCAAATGCAGCCGCTGCCGCCGAGGACGAAGCTAAGGAATAAAAACTCACATAAGTCAAAAAAGCTTCACAGCGTGTGCTGTGAAGCTTTTTTTTGAACAAAAATGCTAGATTAATGCCAGTAGTGCAGAATCGTTCCGAGTGAAGAGGTGTTGGCAACAGTCATAAGCGTATACAGAATGCCGATAACGAAAGATCCGGCGTAAACATTTCCGGTTTCCTTATAAAACTGCCTGGATATTATCGTGCCTACGGGAATAAGAACTACCAACGGGAAGAGATTTACCACGCGCATTGCGTTGAATGCAAGTGCGCCGGTCGATGCGAAGGTGATATACTGTATTGCGATTATTGCAACAATACCGATTATGTTTGCAATGCAGCTGAGAAGAAGCACCTTCCACTCCGACCGTCCTTCGATATTATTTCCGCCGTTGACAAGCACGGAGTTGGCAAGATAGAAGACAATGAAAGCCGGTACATAAGCAAGCGCATACATAACGCCTCTTACCGTGAATACGCGCATAGCTATAACCCAGATGCGGAAGTCGACATTAAAGAAAAACTCGACAGTGTACAAAATGAAGTACGCACAGCAAACAACCGCAAGTGCAAGCACAAAGCTCTTCCATACTTTTCTTACAGAGACCTTGATACCCCAGTATTCGGGAATGCCCTTCGCATCGGGAGCCTTTGAAATCTTATAACAAACGACAAAGATCAAAAACAGCACTATGCCGACAATAAGACTCCATGCAGCCAGCTCGTTGGTGTTCGGCTGACCGAACCAGTGTGGCACCGTGGATGAGGGACCCCAGTCCGTTCCGGGAATCCAGTTTGATTTTGCGATGAGTTTCCATGCTATCGGGAAGAATAAAAGCGCAGGGAGAATGCAGTTTATAGCGTAATCCGTCCAGTGAACCGCTTTCTGCTTTTTGCTTGTGAGTCTCGGGGCAGCGAGCTTTCCCGAGAATTTTAATTCGCCGAAATATGTTGTTCCGTTTATAAGAAGCGAGCCGCAGGGGAAAATGAACATAAGAATTCCTATCAGACCTACACAGTTGAACAGCTCTTTTGCCCACCAGATCTGATTATACGGATCGATCTCTTCGTAGCCGTTGGGAACGCCGAGCGTGTTGTAGAAGAAATCAACGGCGCAGGCTGCGCCATCGGTGGAGAAGTGATTCATGGGATGAATTCCGGGAATTTGATAAATTACGCGCTTGTGAGTTTCACCGTTGATCTCACCTGAATAAACCTTCCAGTTCTCAACATCGCCGTTGACGTCAACTCCGTCAAGCTGATTGATAAATGATCTTGCAGCGTCGCTTGACAAATACAGCGAGGGATTTCCCGTTTCGCCGGTGTAGCACCATTCGTCCCACTCAGCGGCAGTAACGCCCCAGTCAACAGCCAGATCTATTGTTTCGCCGGTGGCTTCGTCAACAAACGGCTCATATACCGGGTCGTTTCCGGCATCAAGAATTGCCGAGACCTTGCACACGCCGCCGTTTGCCTCCTCGGTCAGATAATACTGCACAGCATCGTGCGCAACATATCCGCCGAGTGAGTGACCGTATATGCCGATCTTATCGGTATCGATAAAATTGAAGTTAGAGGCGGCGTATTCGACCATCAGCCTGATCTGCGACATGTCCCAAGCGCCGGGCTCGGTGATGCTGGAATTGCCCATGTTAAAGTTGTCGGTTATCATTACGACGAAGCCTCTTCTGGACAATTCAATAGCGTTCTGATCCTGCATGCTGTAATTGTTGAAATTACCGTGCAGGAAAATCAAAAACGGAAGCTTGTTTTCTTCCGAAGCGTCTTTTGGTATGTACAGCTGACCGTTGACATAGTTTCCGTCTTGAACGATGACATTGAAGTCTTCTACCTCTACGGTGTTGAACGATGACTGAAATACGGAAGCGAAGATCCCGCTTATCAGGCAAAGTACCAACGACACTACAAGAAGAGTTTTTGTGGTTTTCTTCATGCGTTTCTTTTCCTTTCTTTTCTCTAAACGTTTTTTTCTTACACAATCGGCAAGAATATAAGTGCATTATACACTAAATAATTGCCTATGGCAACAAAATATTTGCGGATACGAATTATTTCTTTGCTATTTGCTTTTTTGCGTGTTTTGTGATAAAATGCAAAGGTAAGGTCGTATGAAAGGAATCGTGTCAATGGCTTTGGAATGGATGGGTGAATATCGTGATTTTGTTGCTACCTTGTTCAGGGCCGGAAATGCGTATTCGCAGATAGCAAAGCAGCAAACGGTCAGGGGTGACGACGCCGGATTTGGGCCGTATGAGGTTCAGATAATGGAACACATCATCGAATACGGCGACCAAAACAAAAACATGGTGTGGTATGCAAAGCAGCTTGGAATGCTTCCCAGCACCTTTTCAAAATGCATTAAGAAGCTTGTTGAAAAAGGACTTGTAGAAAAGTATCGTGCGTCGGATAATAAAAAGAATGTTATCCTGAAGCTTTCTCCTTTGGGGAAAAGGGAATATGAGCAGTACGCCAAGTATGCTTATAAGGTATGGTTTAAGGATATGTTTGATATTCTTGATAAAATGTCGCCTGAGGAAATTGAACGCGCAAAATCACTCATTGCGCTTTGGGGCAGCTGGTGCAGTACCATATCCGAAAGCGGAGAACCGGAATTGACCAGAATCGAATAATATTAGCATTTGTTAAGGAAGCCTGTTTGCTGAGAAATCAAACAGGCTTCTTTTTTGTTTGTAAATAACTGAAAAAAAGCTTGCATTTTATTCGCTTAGCTTCT
>JAEDIN010000005.1 GCA_016292445.1 Oscillospiraceae bacterium
CAAAAATCCTGCACGATTGTGCAGGATTTTTTAAGTAATAGGTAAAGGTTAAAAGTGGTGAGGTGAAGAAACAATAGTTTAACTTGCCTGCAATAATCACAAACGGGCTTTTCACAGAGATTATAATAGTGTATAATCACAGCATATGGTGTGTAGCATCCATTTGCAGACTGCGGAGGGGGCTGAGTATGCGCAGAACAAATCGCAGCGGCAGCTTTGCTGTCTGCCTGCTTATAAATATGCTCCTCAACCTTGAAGGACTCATACCGGCAGGGATTTTGCTCATTTTGCATTTTGCGCTCGGTTGGAAGCTGTGGTATACCTTTGCTGCGGTCGGACTGTGGATTTTATACCTGATGATCTGGATGAGTATTATCGGTTGGGCTGGCTGCTGCGGCAGCACGCCGGATGCTCCGAAGGAGAACAAAAATCCGTATTCAAATAAAAATATAAATATAAAACGGAAGGAGTCGTCATTATGGGACTAATTAAGGCAGGGGTCGGTGCGCTCGGAAGCACTATGGCTGACCAGTGGAAGGAATTTTTCTACTGTGATGCGCTTCCGAACGATGTTCTGATGCGCAAGGGCGAAAAGCGCGTCAGCGGCAGATCCTCCAACACAAAGGGCAGCGACAATGTCATATCTAACGGCTCAGGCATAGCCGTTGCCGACGGACAGTGCATGATAATTGTCGAGCAGGGAAAGATCGTTGAGGTCTGCGCCGAACCGGGCGAATTTACATACAACAGCTCCACCGAGCCGTCGATTTTCGCAGGAAACCTCGGCAGCAGCATTCTCGACACCTTTAAAACCATCGGTAAGCGTTTCACCTACGGCGGCGATACCGCCAAGGATCAGCGCGTCTACTACTTCAATTTAAAAGAACTTATCGACAATAAATTCGGCACTCCGAACCCCATCCCGTTCCGTGTGGTGGATTCCAAAATCGGACTGGATATCGATGTATCTGTGCGCTGCTCGGGCGTGTATTCGTATAAGATTGCAGATCCTCTGCTGTTTTACACCAATGTCTGCGGAAATGTAGAGCGTGAGTACACCCGTGACGAGCTGGACAGCCAGCTTAAAACCGAGTTTATAAGTGCCCTGCAGCCGGCATTCGGCAAGCTTTCCGACTTGGAGCTGCGACCTAATCAGATCGTCAGCCACAATGCCGAGCTTGAAAACGCAATGAATGCCGCACTGTCGGAGAAGTGGGGCAAACTGCGCGGATTAACGGTCGTAAGCATAGCCCTCGGCTCTGTCACGCTTCCGCCGGAGGATGCGGAGATGATAAAGCAGGCACAGCGCACCGCAATCATGCGTGACCCCACAATGGCGGCGGCAACTCTCGTCGGCGCACAGGCTGACGCTATGAAAGCGGCGGCATCAAACGAAGGCGGCGCGATGACAGGCTTTATGGGAATGGGCATGGCGATGAACGCAGGCGGCGGCATGAATGCGCAGAACCTTTTTGCCATGGGGCAGCAACAGCAGTCTCAGCAGGCGGCAAACGCGTGGCAATGCTCTTGCGGCGCAACGGCTACCGGCAACTTCTGCCCTGAATGCGGCGCAAAGAAACCCTCCGCAGTCGGCTGGACCTGCTCCTGCGGAGCTGTTAACAAGGGCAAGTTCTGCTCCGACTGCGGTGCAAAAAAGCCTGCCGGTGTACCACAGTATCGCTGCGACAAGTGCGGTTGGGAGCCTGAAAAGGGAGCAGCTCCTCCGAAATTCTGCCCGGAGTGCGGAGATCCGTTTGACAACGGCGATACAGTGGGCTGATAAGCGTAACTCATAAGGAGAAAGCAATATGCAAACCTTGCAGGAATATAAATGCCCCTGCTGCGGAGGCGCAATAGCCTTTGACAGCACATTGCAGAAGATGAAGTGTCCTTATTGCGACACGGAGTTTGAGATGGAGACGCTCCGAAGCTATGACGACGGACTGCAAAATGCTCAAGACGAAATGCAGTGGGAAACTGCGGCCGGTGAGCAGTGGAAGGACGGAGAGACAGACGGACTTCGCTCCTACATCTGCAACTCCTGCGGCGGTGAGATCGTGGGAGATGAGAGCACGGCGGCGACCTCCTGCCCCTTCTGCGGCAATCCCGTGGTGATGATGGGGCAGCTTTCGGGTGCACTCAAGCCTGATGTTGTTATACCGTTTAAGCTCGATAAAAAGGCAGCAAAAGAGGGGCTTCTGAAGCACCTGAGCGGCAAGCGGCTTGTACCCAAGGTTTTCAAGGACGAAAACCACATTGACGAGATAAAGGGTGTGTATGTCCCGTTCTGGCTGTTTGACACCGATGCAGATGCGCAGGTGCGCTACCGCACGACCAGACTGCGTGTATGGAGCGACAGCAACTATGATTACACCGAAACGAGCCACTTTCTTGTGCGCCGCGGCGGAAGCATAGGCTTTGAGCATGTGCCGGTTGACGGCTCAACGAAAATGGCGGACGATTTGATGGAATCCATTGAGCCGTATGACTTTTCCGAAGCGGTGGATTTCCAAACGGCGTATCTGGCGGGTTTTTTCGCAGATAAATACGATGTCACAGCCGAGCAGAGCATTGAGCGCGCAAACGAGCGCGTCAAGCGTTCGGCGGAGGAGGCTTTTGCCTCGACCGTTCAGGGCTACGATACCGTAACTACGGAGAGCAGTCACATTCAGCTAAGCAACGGCAGGGCAAAATACGCTCTTTATCCGGTGTGGCTTCTCACCACCGCATGGAACGGAAACAAGTATACCTTTGCCATGAACGGACAAACAGGCAAATTTGTCGGCGACCTGCCGGTGGATAAATCGGCGGCTGCAAAGTGGACTCTCGGTCTGTCCGCAGCCTTCAGCGTAGTAACCTACGGTGTGGTCAACCTGCTGCACGCTTTAGGCGTGATGTGAGGAGGCAAAGATATGAAAAAGAGATTATTTGCCATTATTTTTGCCCTCATTTTCTGCCTGTGCACCGCAGCGCCGGCGTTTGCGGCTAAGCCACCTCTTATAAATGACGGGGCAGAGCTGGTTGACGAAAGCGATGAAACCGCACTTTTGCTGAAGCTCAATGAGATAAGTCAGCGTCAGCAGATGGATATTGTTATAGTGACCACCGAGGATCTGCACGGCTATGCCACGGCAACGGAATGTGCCGATGAGCTGTACGAATACTGTGGCTTCGGCTACGGTGAAAACAAAGACGGCATTTTGTTTCTTGTCTCCATGGCAGACCGTGACTGGGCGATATCTACCTGCGGTTATGCCATAGATGTTTTTACCGATGACGGACTTGATTACATTTCCGACACAATAGTACCGTACCTGTCCGACGGCGATTATGCTGCGGCATTCGACCGCTTTGCGGAGCTGTGCGATGAGTATTGTACGCAGGCAGAAAACGGCGAGCCGTATGACGGCAGAAATCTTCCCCGTGAGCCTCTGTCTTTAATGTGGATACCCATTTCCATAGTTATCGGCGTGGTTATTGCACTGATAGTTGTCGCCTGCATGAAGGCGAAGCTCAAGACCGTGCGCTATCAGGCGGAGGCATCGAGCTATGTGAAATCCGGCAGCATGGATGTAAGCGAAAGCAGTGATTTGTTCCTTTATATGACCCTCTCACGCAGGGCAAGACCGAAGGACAACGACTCGGGCGGCAGCAGCACCCACTTTTCATCCTCCGGTACCTTGCACGGCGGCAGCAGCGGAAAATTCTGATAGAAAAGATTAACGGCACACCAAGCGGTGTGCCGTTTTGCTGTCAGTCTATATGTATCAGTGTCTGCATGAGGTCTGTTGCTTTAACGTTGGGGTTGTGGTAATGCTCGCGCTTTTGCGTTTTCTTGCCCATGTAAATTGACTCGGTCGGGCAGTATTGCAGACAGCCTAAGCACTGAATGCAGTTTGCACCGAATACGGGCTTTCCGTCAACATATTTGATGTTACCCTTAGGGCAGAGCTTTGCGCACTGACCGCAGGATTCGCAGGTGTCCTTGTTAACTGCAAGCTTCTGGGCCTTTTTGACGACAAGCTTGGGCCATGCCTTGCTCTCAACTGCGTTAAACGGATTGCAAGGAGGAGCTTTTTCGGTGACTTTGCCTGCCAAAATCTCCTTTGCGATTTTTACCGCGAGCTTTTCACTGCGCTTCTGCGCAAATTTGGGAGGGACAGGCGGCAACATCATGGTGTGAGGGAACAGCCAGATGCAGGAACACTGATGCGTCGTGCCTTTCCAATAATCCAAGTGATGTATCTTGTTTAGCTTATAAAGACCCGTGCCAAGATAGCTTGCCGACTGGCTGATGCCGAAAACATATGCGTCAGGGCTTATCTTTACGCTTTTCATATATTCCTCAAGTCCTTCGGGCAGACCGCCGCCGTGGCATGGAAAAACAAAGCCTACTCTTTTAGCCGCCGTTGCGTCGGTGACGACAGGCTCGGAGCGCATCATTACGATATCGGTGTCTCCGAGGACCTTTGCGAGATTTTGTGCAAAATCAAGGCAATTACCCGTTCCGGAAAAGCAGTAAATAATATTGGTGCTCATGGTTATCATTCCTTTCATGTGATGGTGCTATTGTATAATATAAAAAGTTATGGTACAATAGTACCGTAAGATGTAGTACAACGGAGGGCAAAATGTATCACATCAAAAAAGATAAACGGGCCCATGCGTCGGCAGAACTCATATGCTCCGGGCTGCTTGAGCTAATAAAAACCGTGCCGTTTGAACAGATAACGATAAGCGATATTCAGCGGGTGTCCACCGTGAGCCGCTCAACATTTTACCGCAATTTCGACTGCATCGAGGATGTGCTCATGCTTTTGTGCGACAGAAATTTCGACGCAGCGTTAAAAAGAGCGGAGGAGACGGGCGAGGAGATACGGATAGCCGTGTTTCGCTACTGGTTTGAAAATGTAAGTCTCCTTGAAACGATTGTCAAAATACACCGAACGGATATACTTGTTGAGAGTCTGCGGCGAAGCGAGCAGATAAAGCTGAAGTTCAGACCATATATTAAGGATGAAACGGTTTTTGATTACTTTTCCGGGGTAATAGCGTCTGTCATGGTGGGCATATTGTCCACTTGGATTGAGCACGGAAAAGTAGAAAGCGAGGAGGAAGTTCTGCGCTATACACAGAAGGTGTTTGCAAAACTTGTTACCCTCGGCATAATGGGAAAGTACAGGATGAGAAAATGAAAACAACGGATAAAGCAGAACTCTTTGAAACAAGCCCGATACCCATTGCGGTAACAAAGCTGTGCATACCGACGGTGCTGGCGTCGCTGGTTATGGTTTTATATAATCTTGCAGACACCTTTTTTGTCGGCGAGCTTGACAGCGCGGTACAGAACGCAGGCGTAACCCTTGTTGCGCCGATTTTGCTAGCGTTCAATGCGGTGAACAATCTTTTCGGTGTCGGAACATCCAGCAAAATGAGCCGCGCCCTCGGCAGTAGGGACTACGACACCGTGTACAGAAGCTCGGCATTCGGCTTTTACTCTGCGCTGTTTTTCAGCATAGTCATGGCGATAGGCTGCACCTTGTTCAAGGCACCGCTTATGAGGCTGCTCGGCGCAGACGATCAGACATGGCAAACTACTTCGGACTATTTCTTCTGGACAGTCACCTGCGGTGCTGTGCCGGCTATCATGAATGTGGTCATATCCTACCTTGTGCGTGCCGAGGGCGAAGCTCTCCACGCCAGTGTGGGTATGATGAGCGGCTGTGTTTTGAACATCATACTCGACCCCGTCTTCATACTGCCGTGGGGACTTGATATGGGAGCGGCGGGAGCGGGTCTTGCGACCTTTGTGTCAAACTGCTTTGCCTGCGTGTACTTCCTCGTCATCCTGTACCTAAAGCGCAGCACGACCTATGTGTGCACAAATCCGAAAAAGTTCTCCTTCCGCAAGGAAATTGCAAAGGATATTTGCGTTGTCGGCATTCCTGCATCGATACAGAACCTGCTCAATGTAACGGGAATGACCATACTCAACAACTTTACCGCAGCATATAACAGTGCCGCTGCGGTTGCGGCAATGGGCATTTCCCACAAGATAAGCCTTGTGCCCATGTATTGCACGATGGGTCTGTCGCAGGGAATAATGCCGCTTATCAGCTATAACTACGCATCGGGCAATATAAAGCGCATGAAGCAGTCAATCTCCTTTACGACGAAGATCTCGATGGGCTTAATCGTAATGCTTGCGGCACTTCTATATTTCGGTTCGGGTGCTGTCACGGCGGCATTTTTGAACGAACCGGAGGTCGTTGGCTACGGCACACGCTTTCTGCGGGGAATGAGCCTTGCGCTTCCGTTTTTGTGCTTTGACTTTGTTGCGGTCGCGGTGTTTCAGGCCTGCGGCATGGGAGGCAAATCGCTTGTGTTTGCGATTTTGAGAAAGCTCGTTCTCGAAATACCCGCACTGTTTGTGCTCGATAAGCTGTATCCGCTGTACGGTCTTGCCTATGCGCAGCTCGCATCCGAGGTAGTTCTTGCGGCAGCGGCGGCGATAGTGCTTGCGAAAATGTTCCGCAGGCTACAAAACGAGCAAAAAGGAGAGCTGAATGGCTGAAATAATTGAAATCAAAGAACTTTCTGCGCCGGAGCTTGAGCCGTTTGCAAAGCTCACCGAGGTGCAGCTTCGCCGCCGCACAGAACCGGAAAAGGGGCTGTTTATAGCGGAAAGCACAAAGGTGATAGAGTATGCCCTTAACTTCGGCTGCGAGCCTTTGGCGTTTCTCATGGAGCGAAGGCACATAGCGGGTCAGGCAAGCAAAATAATTGCCGCCTGCAAGGGCGTTCCGGTATATACCGCAGACAGCGAAGTGCTTGCCGGTCTCACGGGCTTTGAGCTTACTCGCGGAGTTCTGTGCGCAATGCGCCGCCCTAAGCTCCCGACGGTGCAGGAGGTGTGCCGCAATGCTCGGAGAATAGCGGTGCTCGAGGGCTTGGCAGACCCGACGAATGTCGGAGCTGTATTCCGCAGTGCGGCAGCCCTCGGCATTGACGCCGTTTGCCTTACCGACACCTGCTGCGACCCCTTGTACCGCAGAGCCGTCAGAGTAAGTATGGGTACGGTTTTTCAAATTCCGTGGACGAGGATAGACAGTGTTTTGCAGCTTAAGGCGATGGGCTTTAAAACTGCCGCAATGGCGCTTTCCGACAACTCCGTCAGCATCGAAGACCCCAAACTATGCTCCGAAGAAAGGCTTGCAATAATAATCGGCAACGAGGGCAGGGGACTTTCCGCCGAAACCGTCTCATCGAGCGATTATACGGTGAAAATACCCATGTCACACGGTGTGGACTCGCTCAACGCGGCATCGGCTGCCGCCGTGGCATTCTGGCAGCTCAGAATACGCTGATTGGATTTACAGATGGCTCGTAATGTGTTATTATAAAGCATTATTATGAATTTGGAGTAAGCTATGCTCGATAGGTTAAAACAGCTCGACAATAAATATAACGAGATACAGCAGCGCATGGAGTCCGGCGAGATATTCGCAGACCCGACTGCATACACCAAATGCGCCAAGGAGCTTAAGGAGCTTGAGCCGATAGTTCTCTGCTACCGGGAGTATTGCTCCTGCCAAAAGCAAATGAGCGATGCGCAGGAGCTTATGTCCGACCCGGAATTCAAGGAGCTTGCGCAGGAGGAGTATTCCGAGGCAAAGTCTAAGCTCGAGGAGCTCGAAGAAAAGCTCAAGATATTGCTTTTGCCCAAAGACCCGAACGACAGCCGTAATGTCATTATGGAGATACGAGGCGGTGTAGGCGGCGAGGAAAGCTCACTGTTTGCATATGACCTATTCCGAATGTATTCGATGTACGCCGAGCGCAAGGGCTGGAAAATTGATGTCGTCAATCTTAACGAAACGGAGCTGGGCGGCATCAAGGAGATAAGCTTCGTCGTAGAGGGCGAGGGAGCATATTCAAGGCTCAAGTTTGAAGCCGGCGGACACAGGGTGCAGCGCGTGCCGGAGACCGAATCCGGCGGTAGGATACACACCTCGGCGGCTACCGTGGCAGTCTTGCCGGAGGCGGAGGAGGTCGAGTTTGAGATAAACCCGAACGATCTGCAAATCGACACCTACCGTTCCTCGGGTGCAGGCGGCCAGCATGTCAATAAGACCGAGAGTGCGATCAGAATAACGCATCTCCCAACCGGAGTGGTGGTCGAGTGCCAGGATGAGCGAAGCCAGTATAAAAACAAGGACAGGGCGATGAAAATTCTCCGCTCCAAGCTCTACGAGGCAGAGCAGGCTAAGCAGCAGGCGGCGATAGCAGCCGAGAGGAAAAGTCAGGTCGGCTCGGGCGACAGGAGCGACAGAGTTCGCACCTATAACTTCCCCCAAAACCGCGTCACCGACCACAGGCTGACCGGCGATATAAGAAACTTTAACATTGCAAATGTTATAAACGGCGACTTAGACCCGATAATTGACGCGCTTGTTACGGCGGACAGGGCGGAAAAGCTCAAAAACCGGACATAATAGAATATGAAAACAACGATAATAAAAGACAATATCGAGCAGGCGGCAAAACTCATAAAGAATGGCGAGCTCGTAGCAGTACCGACCGAAACTGTGTACGGGCTTGCGGGAAACGGGCTTGACAGTGAGGCGGTCGGGAAAATCTACGAGGTCAAGGGAAGACCGCCTGTAAAACCCCTTGCACTCATGATACCCGACAGCGGAAAGATGGAGCTATACTGCGAGGATGTGCCGGAGCAGGCGAAAAAGCTTGCCGAGAGCTTTTGGCCGGGGCCTCTGACGATAGTATTAAAGGCAAAAAGCGTTGTGCCGGAGATAGTCAGAGCGGGCGGCAATACGGTAGCCTTGCGCTGCCCCGACCATCCCTTGACGCTTGAGCTGCTAAGCAAGGCTCAGCTTCCGCTTGCCGCTCCCTCGGCAAACCCCTCCGGCGAACCGAGCCCCAAGAATGCCGACAAGGTAATGGAGTACTTTGACGGCAAAATATCTGCCGTTATCGATGGCGGCGAATGCGGCATCGGAACGGAATCGACCATAATCGATATGAGCGCAACCCCGTATCGGATATTGCGTGAAGCGGCACTTTCGGAAGAAACGATAAGAAAGGCACTTGCTCAAAATCTCACGGTGCTCGGCATAACAGGCGGTACGGGCTGCGGAAAAACCACCGCACTAAAGCAGCTTGAGGAGCTGGGCGCACCGATAATCGACTGCGACGCGGTGTATCATGAGCTGCTTAAAAGCAATGCGCAGCTATTAAATGCCATTGAAACGGCGTTTCCCGGCTCTGTGCAAAACGGTGTTCTTGACCGTAAGCGGCTGGGCAGCATAGTGTTCGGCTCGGAGCGGGATTTAAAGCTGCTTAACGAGATAACGCACCGTTATATTGCTATCGAGGTTGAGCGCCTGCTTGCCGATTTCGCGATGCAGGGAGGCACGCTTGCCGCAATAGACGCAATTGGGCTTATTGAAAGCGGTCTTGCCCGACACTGTAAGGCGGTCATCGGTGTTGTTGCCGATACCGAGACAAGGGTGCAGCGCATTATGAATCGTGACGGAATAAGCCGAAAGTATGCACAAATGAGGGTGGATGCGCAGAAGCCCAACGAGTTTTTTGAGAAAAACTGCGACTATGTCCTGCATAATGATAAAACGGAGCGGGATTTCGTGAATGAATGCAAAAATCTATATAAGGAAGTACTGAAAAATGGATGAAATCAGAAATCATTTGTTCTATCAGCAGAAGAACGGCTATGACCTTATCGATACGGCTGAGCGTATTGCCGTTGAAAACTATTGCCGCGAATACATGAGCTTTCTCAATGCCGCGCGCACCGAGCGTGAGGCGGTGAAGCTCGCGATAGCGCAGGCTGAGTCGGCAGGCTTTGTCGAGTATAAGCTCGGCATGGAGCTTAAGCCCGGCAGCAAGATATACCGCAGCAACAGAGGCAAAGCACTCATGCTCGCCGTTATCGGCGAAAAGCCGCTTAACGCCGGCTGCGTCATAGCAGGTGCTCATGTTGACGCACCTCGCCTCGACTTAAAGCAGAACCCCATGTACGAGTCCGATGAGCTTGCCTTTTTTAAGACCCATTATTACGGCGGAATCAAGAAGTATCAGTGGGTCACCATACCCCTCGAACTGCACGGCGTTGTTGCACTTAAAAACGGCGAACTTGTCGATGTCAGCATCGGCCGTGAGCCGGATGACCCTCAGTTTGTCATCACCGATCTCCTGCCGCACCTCGGCAAGGAGCAGATGAAGAAGACCATGGAGGAGGGCATAACCGGCGAGGGACTTAATATCCTCATTGGCAGCATTCCCTATGCAGACGGCGGCAGCGACCGAGTTAAGCTCAGCATTATGAGCATTCTCAATGACCGCTACGGCATAGTCGAGGAGGATTTCCTTTCCGCAGAGCTTACCGCAGTACCCGCCTTCGAGGTGCGTGAGATAGGGCTTGACCGCTCGCTCATCGGCGGCTACGGTCATGACGACCGTGTATGCGCGTTTGCCGAGCTCCACGCGATATTCGATGTCGGAGTTCCCAACAGAACCTGCGTGTGCATCCTCGCAGACAAGGAGGAGACCGGCTCGGACGGCGTCAGCGGAATGCAAAGCAGCGCGTTTGAGTGCTTTATGGAGGATCTGTGCGCCGAGCAGGGCGTAGATGTAAGACGCTGCTATGAAAACAGCTTCTGCCTGTCTGCCGATGTAACGGCGGCATTCGACCCCAACTTCCCCGAGGTTTCCGAAAAGCGCAACGATTCTAAGCTCAACTACGGCATGGGTATCTGCAAATTCACCGGCGCACGGGGCAAATCCGGCACAAGCGACGCCTCTGCCGAGGTGGTTGCGCACCTGCGCAGACTGTTCGCGGAAAACGGCGTTGTGTGGCAGATGAGCGAGCTGGGCAAGGTCGATCAGGGCGGCGGCGGCACGATAGCCAAGTATATGGCAAACCGCAACATCGACACCATCGACGCCGGCGTTCCCGTACTGAGTATGCACGCGCCGTTCGAGGTCGTGGCAAAGTTTGATTGCTACATGACATACAAGGGAGTTCTCGCCGCATATAACGAGTAAACTGATAATTATACCTCCGATTTGGTTAAACTAAGTCGGAGGTGATTTTTTGGAAGAGATAAAGGAACTCGGCAGCGTAACTGCCGAAACGCCGCAGGGCATAATTCACTGTCTGACGATAATCGGGCAGATAGAGGGGCATCAGGTTATGCCCGATGATAACAAGACCACAAAATATGAGCATGTTATGCCGCTGCTTGCGGCGGTGGAGGAGTCCGAGGAAATCAAAGGCCTGCTGATTTTACTTAACACCGTCGGCGGCGATGTTGAGGCAGGATTGGGCATAGCCGAGCTTATAGCGGGCATGAAAAAACCTACGGTTTCGCTTGTCCTCGGCGGCGGCCACTCCATCGGTGTGCCGCTTGCCGTTGCGGCAAAGCGCAGTTTCATTGCGCCGTCGGCGGCAATGACCATCCATCCGGTGCGCTTAAACGGCGTGGTCATCGGAGTTCCGCAGACCTACAACTATTTTGCGCGCATTCAGGAGCGCATAGTTGGCTTTGTAACCGGACACTCGAACATCAGCCGCGAAAAATACAACGAGCTGATGCTCGCCACCGACGAGATAGCCAACGATGTCGGCAGCGTCATCTACGGCGAGGAGGCGGTAAACTGCGGGCTCATCGACGCAATAGGCACGCTTTCCGACGCTTTGGACTATCTCCATTCCTCATGCGATGCATCGAAAAAAGACGGATAATTCCGTCTTTTTTTGCTATTGTGCTTTTGTGCAAGATATGATAAAATGACAAAGTTAGGTATACATAATATCGTAAAACTACGGAGGCCTGCTGCATATGAGCATTGGCGAAGCCATTATTCTGGGACTTGTTCAGGGTGTCGCGGAGTTTTTGCCGATATCCAGTTCGGGACATCTTGCAATACTCCAAAACCTTTTTAATATGTCGGATATCGAGGGCGGACATATGTTCTTTGATGTTCTCATGCACTTCGGTACGCTGATAGCTATATGCTTCATGTATTGGAATGACATCAAGGCGATGGTCGTCGAGATGCTGGAGCTTCTTTCGGGGCGTAAAAGCTTTACTGCCGAGGGAAAGCCTAAGCAATATCCTGCGGCAAGACTGTTTCTCCTCATAGTCACCGCAACGCTGCCGCTCGTGCTGATACTGCCGATAAACGATTACATAGGCGAGCTTTCGCAGTCAACGGTTTTTGTCGGTATTGCGCTCATTCTCACGGGCTTTATGCTCCTCGTTTCGGACAAGATGACGCCCGGCAGCAAGACGGAAAAGAATATGCGCTTTAAGGACGCGCTTATAATAGGACTTTGCCAGTGCGTTGCGACTTTGCCCGGACTTTCCCGCTCCGGAACAACGATAACCGCAGGTATCGCAACCGGTCAAAACCGCAGCTATGCGGTCAAGTTCTCGCTTTTAATGAGCATTCCGGCGGTTTTGGGAGCAACACTTCTCGAGCTTGTAAAGGCCTTCAAGGCCGGCATAGACGCCTCACTCATACCGGCGTATCTTTTCGGCATGATAGCGGCAATGGTGTCCGGAGTGCTGGCAATAGGTATTCTGAAAATGATTGCAAAGAGCAAGAAATTCGGCGGCTTTGCCTACTATTGCTGGATAGTCGGCGCACTTACGATAATACTTTCCATGATATTCTGATAAAGGCAGGGATTTCTTAATAATGGCACAGACCAAAAATAAGAAAAGCACAAATAAAAATACGGCAAAGAGCAGCCAATCCAAGTCCAAATCCACGGCAAAGACAGCGGCAAAGACGCAGCCCAGACCCATTCGCCGTGAAGTCGCGGCTGTCGTTTCCGCATCTGCGGCTCTGCTCACCGCAATATCCATCTTTTCCAGCGACGGCATAGTTGTCGGCGCGATAAGTGCGGTGCTCAAGGGCTTGTTAGGCTACGGCTTTTGGGTGTGCGCACCTGTGTTCGTTCTCGTAGCCGTTATTCAGGGCTTCCATCGCGGCAGACCCGTTGTGTACAGAACGACCTCCGCACTGCTTATCCCACTGCTTTTGGGCGCACTGCTCGACCTGCTGTTTTCGAGCATCATCGTCGAAAACCTTGAGGGTGTCGGCGCGGTGTTCGGCGCGCTGTATGCCGGCGGCAAAGCAATGAACTGCGGTGGTGTTCTCGGCGGATTGCTTGCCTTTGCCTTCCAGAAGGCCTTCAGCTTCTACGGTGCGGCGATAATACTTGCAGTTGCATTCGCATTCTTTACGCTCAGTGCCTTCGGCATAACGATAGGCAAGCTCATCGAATGGATCACCTCCAGAGAGCATATTGAGTACGAGCCTGAGCCCGAGCCGGAAAAGCCTGCAAAGAAACAGCCTGTGCAGGATGAGGATGAGCTGCGCCGCATAAGGAATGCAAAGCGCAGAGCGATTGACATTCCTCTTGACGATGAACCTCTTTTTGAAAAGAAAACCGAGCCGGCAGAGAAAAAGAACGAAAAAGCAGACCTGTTCGGCAAAAAGAGCAAAAAGCCGGTCACGGAGGTCAGGGCGGACCACACCGCCGATGTCGAGCCTATAAGCATCGAGGAGGCCGAGGCACTCACCGGAGTCAAGCTTATCGGAAGCGGCACTACCGAGGCTGCGGAGATAGCAGATCCTCCGAGGAAAATGTCGGCAGCAGAAATCGCGGCGGAAACTGCGGCTGTTGCCAACGAGATAGAATCAAAGGATGATGACGGCAAATACGAAAAGCCGCCCATCTATCTTCTCAAGAAGGGCCATTCCAACACGGCGAATGTTGACGAGGAGCTTGACATGAACCGCGAGAGACTGGAAAATGCCATCAAGAGCTTCGGTGTCAACGCATCTGTCGTCGATACCACCCACGGTCCTACGGTCACGAGGTACGATTTTGAGCTCGAGCAGGGCGTGAAGCTCAGCAGATTGACCAATCTTGCAAATGATATAGCCCTTGCACTCGGCGTTGTGAGCGTTCGTATCGCACCCATTCCCGATAAGATTTCCACCGTCGGCATTGAAGTACCCAACAAGATTATCAGCACCGTCTACCTGCGTGACATCATTGATTCACCGAAGTTTACGAGCTCCAAGGCAGACCTCACCTTTGCCATAGGCAAGGATATCGGAGGAAACTCTGTTGTCGGCAACATTTCCAAGCTACCGCATTTGCTCATTGCGGGTACTACGGGTTCGGGTAAATCGGTGTGCATGAACTCGCTTATAATCAGCCTTCTTTATAAGTCGGATCCCGAGGATGTCAAGCTTATAATGATAGATCCTAAGATGGTCGAACTCGGTGTTTATAACGGAATTCCTCATCTGTACATCCCTGTTGTAACCGATCCCAAGAAAGCCGCAGGCGCACTTCAGTGGGCGGTTACCGAAATGCTTAAGCGTTACAGACTGTTCTCCGAACTCGGAGTCAGAAGCCTTACGGCATATAATGAGCACCTTGTTGAAAACGGTCAGCCCAAGATGCCCAATGTCGTCGTCGTCATCGACGAGCTGGCAGACCTCATGCTCGTTGCCTCCAAGGAGGTCGAGGAGAGCATCTGCCGCGTTGCACAGATGGGACGAGCCGCCGGAATGCACCTTGTCATTGCCACCCAGCGACCCTCCGCCGATGTTATCACCGGCCTTATGAAGGCCAACATTCCCAGCCGCATAGCATTCGCGGTGTCCTCGGCCCTTGAAAGCCGCATCATCCTCGATAATACAGGTGCGGAAAAGCTCATCGGCATGGGCGATATGCTGTACGCGCCTATCGGCTGCGGAAAGCCGCTGCGCGTGCAGGGCGCATTTGTCAGCGACGAGGAGCGTGATGCTATTGTCAGCTTCATAAAGGAACAGGCCACCGCAAATTACAGCGAGGATATCATTGCGCAAATCGAAAAAGCCGCCGAGGAGAAAAGCTCCGGCAGCAAAGGCGGAGATTCCGCACCTGTATCCGACGGCAAGCCGGAATATGACGAGCTCCTGCCGCAGGCGGTCGATGTCATATTCGACACCAAGCAGGCGTCCGTTTCCATGCTCCAGCGCCGCCTTAAGCTCGGCTATTCCAGAGCCGCACGCATAATCGACCAGATGGAGGAGATGGGCATAATAGGCCCCTTTGAGGGCTCAAAGCCCCGTCAGATCATAATTACCCGTGAGCAGTGGCTTGAAATGCAGACAACTCAGGGCACTGCGCCGACCGAAATGTTGCAAACTCAGCTCGAGTTTGACGACGAGATAAACTCGGAAGACTAAGCTAAAAGGGCGGATAACCGCCCTTTTTCAGTAGGTGAATGTTATGAAAAACTATTTTTGCCCTCAAATGGAGCTGTGCGATATAAATAATATCAGTATGCTCGGGCTTGCTCACATAGGCGATGGAGTGTACGAGCTTCTTACAAGAACGATGCTTTGCTCCGACGGAAACAAAAAGGTGACCGAACTGCACAAAAAGAGTGTCGCGATAGTCAACGCGCCGGCACAGGCGGCGGCAATGGAAAGGCTTTTGCCGCATTTAACCGCCGATGAGCTTGCCATATACAAACGCGGCCGCAACGCGAAGGTAAATTCCGTTCCGCAAAAAGCGGATATCGGGCAGTACCATGCCGCAACAGGTCTTGAGGCTCTGTTCGGCTGGCTGTATCTTCAAGGCAGGACCGAGCGCATCAACGACTTGTACTCAGTCTGCGTGGAGGAATCCGATGGCACTTGACACCGTAATGCTCTCGGCACTTGCCGCCGAGTTAAGACCTAAGCTTGAGGGTGCGCGCATAGATAAAGTCCAGCAGCCCGAGCGTGAGCAGGTCTTGTTTTCAATCCGCAATAAGGGTGAGAATATGCGCCTGCTCATAAATGCCGGCGCAGGCAGCGGCAGAGTTGCACTCACCCGGCAGAGCTTTGAAAACCCCGCGGAGCCGCCCATGTTCTGTATGCTCCTGCGCAAATACCTTGTCGGCGCGAGAATAGAAAAGCTCACGCAGCCAAATTGGGAACGCCTGCTTTTGGTTGACATAATATCGCACAACGAGCTTGGTGACAGTGTATGCTTGAAGCTCGCCATAGAGCTGATGGGACGCAGCTCAAACCTTGTTTTGGTGGGGGATGACGGCAGAATAATAGACTGTCTGCGCCGCATGGAATACGGCGGAGATGTGCAGCGCAGAATGCTGCCCGGCATGATTTACAGATTGCCTCCGGCACAGAAAAAGCCGCTTATATTTGATTGTGACAGAGCGCAGATAGAAAGTGCATTGAATGTATCGGATGACGGCAAGCCGCTTGATAAAAGACTGCTTGACAGCTTTTCGGGCCTTTCGCCGCTGGTGTGCCGTGAGCTTGTACACAGGGCATTTAATGACATAAGCTGTCTGCCCGACGCACTCGATGCTTTTCTTGAAAGCGTCAGGGCAGGGGAGTTTACACCGACGCTGCTCACAAAAGACGGAAAACCGGCGGAGTATTCATTCATGCAGCTCAAGCAGTACGGCTCGGAATATGAGCAGCAGAGCCTGGACAGCTTTTCGGAGCTTCTGGATGCGTACTACTCAAAGCGTGAGCTCTCAGAGCGCAGGCGGCGCAGAGCGCGGGAGCTTTCACATTCCGTCAAGACCGCGCGAGACCGCATACAACGCAAGCTCGTAAGCCAGCGCGAGGAGCTTGAACGCACCTACGGCAGGGAAGAAATCCGCAAAAAAGCAGAGCTTTTGACAGCCAATATGTACAGGGTCAAACGCGGCGACAGTTCCGTGACCGTTGAGGATTATTACACCGATGGCTGCCCGAGCGTTGAGATAAAGCTTGATATACTAAAAACACCGCAGCAGAATGCGGCGGCGATGTTTAAGGAATATAATAAGCTCAAAACCGCGGAGGTACACCTCACCGCACTCGTTGCCGAGGGCGAAAAGCAGCTTGATTATCTAAACAGCGTGCTTGACGAGCTTGAGCGTGCCGAGACGGAGCGCGACCTTGCGGAAATTCGCCGTGAGCTGTTGGAAACGGGCTATCTCAAAAAGCAAAAGGGCGCAAAGCCGGATAAGAGCAAAAAGCAGGGCCCTATGCGCTTTATTTCCTCGGACGGCTTTGAAATTCTGGTCGGACGCAGCAACAGTCAAAACGACGAGCTTACAACAAAGACGGCACGCAGAACGGATATCTGGCTGCACACGAAATCCGTTCACGGCAGTCATGTCATAATATCCTGCGAGGGACACGAGCCGCCGGAGCGGACGATAGCCGAGGCGGCATCCATTGCAGCGTATTACTCGCAGGGCAGGGAGGGCGGCAAAACCGCCGTTGACTATACGATGGTGCGCTTTGTGCGCAAGCCCTCGGGATCGATGCCCGGCAAGGTCGTCTATACCGATTACAGCACTGTTATGGCGGAGGCGGACGAAGCCCTTTGCGAAAAACTAAAGAAATAAACGGAGTGCTTGGCACTCCGTTTTCTTATCTGTTTTCTATTAAATCCATTGCCGCTGCAAGCATATCCGCAGCCTCGGCACGGTTAAGCGATTCAACGGTGACCTCGTCGTCACCGACAATGCCGCAGGCGGTGAGGTTTGCCGCGGACTGCGCAGCCCATGTCGGAACGGCGTCGCTGACCTTGAGATAGCTCACATCGGAAAGCCTGAGCGCACGGTTTAATATGACCATCGCCTCGGCGCGGCTTATCTCGCTGTCCGCGTCAAAGCAGGTGCCTTCGTCGGTCAAATGTCCCTTGACGATACCCTGCATGACGGCGGTGGACACATAGGATTTAAGCCAGGAGGGGATATCATCATCGTCGCTAAAGCCGGTGCTTACGACTCCGGACAAAAGGTCCGTGCCGGTGACCTCAAGGCAGAGACTTAAAAACTCGCCTCTTGTGAGGCTTTGCTCCGGCTCAAAATAGTATTCGCCGCCTAAGCGTTTGCCGACGAATGCACCGCATTCGGCAAGCTTCATAGCACTTCTGCAGCTCGGATTGCCGACCATATCGATATAGCTCACTTCGCTGTCGCATTTGACGAGTTTGATTATGACAGTGGCCTCCTGCGAGCGGTTGCCCTCGGCGTCGATTGCCTTATAGCCGAAGTAATCCTTTCCGCGCTTGCCCTCTGCGGGGGTATAGATAAAGCTGCCGTCGTCGTCCAACTCTATCGTGCCCTTGACGGGCTGTGTGGTTATCTCGTAATTGAGCGTGTCGCCGTCGGGGTCGATAGCGGCAAGCTGACCGCCGAAGGAAACGCCCCGATAGGTCTCGAACTCAAAGTTTTCGGCAATGGGGGCGGTGTTGTCCGCGCAAACCGGACTTATCAGTCCGCAGCATAGCACGCTGCACAGCGCAAGTGCAACGGCTGAAGCAAGAATATGTTTTCTCACAGCAAAATACCTCCGTAAAAATGTTTACGGAGGTATTTTGTGCGTTTTTCAGTTTCAATATTCAATCAGTTCCGATCTCTACTCCGGCGGCAGGGGAGATGAGCCCACAATCGCAAAGCGTTTTCCAGACCGCAAGGCTGAAAAACGAAATTGGAGTATTGCTTTGGAAACTATATATTGGTATATTCTATAATTTAAGCGTAGTTTACCTCATAATTTAAACAGGTTTAGACCGATTTCCTCGTCATAATATCTATCGACCTCGCCGTCTATAACGCCGATTATCATTTCGCAGGTTGCACTGACGATCGCCTTGTTCAGATGACCGCCAAAAACCTCGCCGTTTTCATTTCCTGCGCTCATGTGAATGTGGGTATAAAACTCGCCGTTCATTGTGCTTATCGTTCCGGTGAGCGACACAATCTCAAAATTGCCGCTGAACTCGTTTGAATAATACTTCTTCTCATCGGTCTTGTACACGCCGACGGTAAAATTGTTTGTTGCACCCAAAGCGGTGACGGTAGCAAGCTTTATGTTTTCACTTAGCGCAATTTCCTTTATTTTATCGAGAATTTCCTCTCCCTTGTCTATTCTTACAACAATTTGATTTCCGAATCTTCTGTAATCCACGCTAAATCCTCCTTTTTGATTTTGATGCAGTGGCAATATAGCTCATGTCAACTAACAGCTTTACGGTTTCCTCCGGCACGCTGCCGTCAAGCGCAAGCGTGATCCAATGCTCCTTATTCATGTGATAAGCCGGGAGTATGCCGTGCTCGCCGTGCAAAGATGCCGCCATGACAGGGTCGCACTTTAGGTTGACGACATCGAGCGCCTCATCGCCCTGCAAGCCCAGCTTGCTGCGCGGCACATCCATAATAAGCGCAAACCATTTGCGATTATCCTTATGCCTAAACACTTCAAAGTTGGGGTCGCCGAGCCATGGATGATCCGATTGAGCGTCGTAATGCTCTGCAATATATCGCTCAAGCTCTGCTCGATTCATAAATATCCCTCCAAGCATGGATATATTATACCATAACAATAAAAAAGAAAAAAGCCAAGTCATTTGACTTGGCTTTTGGTGCGAGAGAGGAGACTTGAACTCCCACGTCGGTTGACACACGCCCCTCAAACGTGCCTGTCTACCTGTTCCAGCACTCTCGCATATCCCCGATTAAGGGCAAGAGTTATTATAACAGAGAAATAACGAATGTCAAGGATAAATTTCATTATTTTTGCTGTTTTTTAGATGTACGGCAACATACACGGCAGCCATCACAAGAACGACGAGCATAAGCTCACCGCCGATCCGGGGCTGCACAAGGTAGTATCGAATGAAGTAAGCGTAATAGCAGTGGAGCGACGCAAGCTCAGCGAGTATGGGCATGATGAAAAAGCGCGTATCCGTAAAGGCAAGAACGATACACAGCATACCTGCGGCAAAGAAATAGCGGTCATGCATATGCGGCAGCAGATAGGGAATGGCGACCGCGAGCAGCACGGCTAAGCCGAAAATTATGCGGTTATCGAGCTTTCTGCGCTTAATGACGGCAACGGCATACACGCAGAGCATAAACGCAAATGCGGCGACTATCAGTATCGTTGACCACTGCCGTGTATTTTCGTCCCACGCAAACATCGAGGTTAGGGAGGGAGCGTTGTAATTCATTGCGTCTCCGACCGTGCCTGCCTGCGAGAAATAAAGCGTCAGAGTATCCCAAAGCGGTCTGCCTGCGATAAGTGCCGGCAGCATCATGGCGATATACGCAGCCGGAAATACGAAAAGGTGCTTGAATTTGATTTTTCTTGCAACAAGCAGGACGAAGAACACGGGCATCACAAAGACTGCCTGAAGCTTAAAAGCAAATGAAGCGGCGATTGAAACCATTGCGCAGACCGGCTTGCCGTTAAGTGCAAGGTAAAGAGCGAACACCGCAAAAAAAGTATAGATGCTGTCACACTGCGCCCAGTACGCTCCGTTTATAACAACGGTGGGGCAGAGCAAAACCGCAAAAAAGCAGATGATAAGCCGCAGCCTGCCATTTACAAACAGCGAAGCCAGCTTCATGCAGGCCCACGCAAGCAGCACATCGAAAACGATTGAAAGCAGCTTTATCAGATAAAGCTCGCTCATATTAATATAGGAAAACAACGCGAGGAAATACAGATAGGGCAGATTATAATTGCCCACTGACAGCCCCAGAGCCTTAAAGCCGCCGTTGTCGCGGAAAAACTGCGTCCACGGTGCAAGGAAGGTCAAATAATCGTCACTTTCAAAATCGAGCATAAAGCTGCGGATAACAACAGCGCCGAGCATGAACAAAACGGCAAAAGCAAGGTGAGCGCTGTTCTTTAAAAGCCCCTCACGCCAAAGCAGGAGCATTCCGAGCGCGAAAACAAGGAGCATTGAAACTGTAATAAACGTTGTCATAGGCAGTCAAATCTCACAAAAAAACGGCGGAAGCTTATAGCAACCGCCGAAAATTCCAAATTTCACAAAATATTACTTGACATAGCTATATATACAATGATAGAATAACTTGCTATGTTATCTTGTGCTGTAAACACCGGAACCCCACTGTTTACAAGAACAATATATCATTAACCGTCAGTAAATACAACACCGACTTTAACAAAAGAAACAACTTAGCCGGGTGTTCTCAATTTCGATTAAGGAGTGTGCACGAATGCCAAAAGATGTTCTCTACGGCAAGACTCTAAGAAAGAGCTTTGCAAGATACGAAGAGATCCAGGACATGCCCAACCTGCTGGAGATCCAGAAGAAGTCGTACAAGTGGTTTCTGGATACCGGTCTGCGTGAAGTTTTCAGAGATACCGATGCGGTCACCGACTACAGCGGTAAGCTCGAGCTCAGCTTCATTGACTATTCCATGGATGAGAAGCCCAAGTACACCGAAGAGGAGTGCAAGGCAAGGGACGCAACATACGCCGCACCTTTGAAGGTCAGTGTTCGTCTGCGCAATCTCGAAACGGAGGAGATCAAGGAGCAGGAGATATTCATGGGCGACTTCCCGCTCATGACCGCAGGCGGCACCTTTATAATCAACGGTGCAGAGCGCGTCATCGTCTCCCAGATCGTTCGTTCTCCCGGCGTATATTACGATAAGACCACCGACCGCAGCATGACAAGCCTTTATGCGGCGACCGTTATTCCTTACCACGGCGCATGGCTCGAGTATGAGACCGATGCAAACGATGTGTTCTATGTCCGTATAGACAAGAACCGCAAGCTGCCCATCACATGGTTCCTCAAGGCAATGGGCAAGTACGATGCAAACAAGCCCGAAACTTGGCTTTCTTGCACTCCCGATCCCATCGTCGGCGCAGTCACAAACGAGCACCTCAAGGAGATCTTCGGCGATGACGAGCGTATAAACACCACCATCGACAGGGACACCACCGCCAACCGTGACGAGTGCCTTATCGAAATATACAGAAAGCTGCGCCCCGGTGATCCCCCGACGGTGGAAAGCGCGGAAGCACTGCTTGAAGGTCTGTTTTTTGACCGCCGCCGTTATGACATTTCCAATGTCGGCCGCTACAAGTTCAACAAGAAGCTCGCGCTTCGCAGCCGTATCGTCGGCTTTGAGCTTGCAATGCCCGTTGCCGATGAGCGCACCGGAGAGATAATCGCCGACGCAGGCGAGATCATCTCCCGCGAGAAGGCCGAGCTTATTGACAGGGCGGATGTCAACGATGTTTACCTGAATGTTGACGGCAAGACCGTTCGCGTCTTCTCCAACGGCATGGTGCATCTTGATAACTATGTTGACTTTGACCCCATGGAGCTGGGCATCAAGGAGAAGGTCCGCGGAATCGTTCTCAAGCAGCTTCTTGAGCAGTACGAGGGCGAAGCACTCAAGGATGCCATCACCGAGAATATCGACATTCTTATCCCCAAGCACATTGTCGTTGACGATATGTTTGCATCCGTAAACTACCTCAACTGCCTTGCCTACGGCATCGGCAACAAGGATGACATCGACCACCTCGGCAACCGCCGTGTACGCTGTGTCGGTGAGCTGCTCCAGAACCAGTTCCGCATCGGCTTTTCCCGCATGGAGCGTGTTATCCGTGAGCGTATGACCCTGCAGGATCTTGACATTGTCACTCCTCAGAGCCTTATCAATATCCGTCCCGTAACTGCGGCTATCAAGGAGTTCTTCGGCTCCTCACCGCTGTCCCAGTTCATGGACCAGACAAACCCCCTGTCCGAGCTTACCCATAAGCGCCGTATGTCCGCACTCGGCCCCGGCGGTCTGTCCAGAGAAAGAGCCTCCTTCGATGTCCGAGATGTACATTACAGCCATTACGGTCGTCTGTGCCCCATCGAGACTCCGGAAGGTCCCAACATCGGCCTTATCTCTTACCTTGCATCCTATGCCCGTGCCAATGAGTACGGCTTCCTTGTCGCCCCCTTCCAGAAGGTGGAGAAGGGCACCTGCCGCGTCACCGATGAGATCGAGTACATGACCGCAGATGTTGAGGATAATTACATTGTCGCTCCTGCGACCGAGCCTCGTGACGAAAACGGATGCCTTATCAATAAGCGTATCACCTGCCGTCACCGTGACGAGATCATCGAGGTCGACCGTGAGCGCGTTGACTACATTGATATCAGCCCCCGTATGATGGTTTCCATTGCAACCGCAATGATCCCGTTCCTCGAAAACGACGACGCAAACCGTGCTCTGATGGGTGCAAACATGCAGCGTCAGGCAGTTCCCCTCATGGTCACTCAGGCACCTATCGTTGCCACCGGCATTGAGCATAAGTGCGCGGTTGACTCCGGTGTTGTCGTCCTCGCAGAGGGTGACGGCGAGATCGTTCGCTCCGATGCTCAGAATGTCACCGTCAAGTATGACAGCGGCGAGATTAAGAACTACAAGCTCATCAAGTTTGCACGCAGCAACCAGGGCACCTGTGTAAACCAGCGCCCCATCGTTTCCCTCGGCGACCGTGTCCATGAGGGTGATGTCATTGCCGACGGCCCGAGCACCAGTCAGGGCGAGATTTCCCTCGGCAAGAACATTCTTGTCGGCTTCATGACTTGGGAAGGCTACAACTATGAGGACGCTATCCTCATTAACGAACGCCTTGTTATGGACGATGTTTTCACCTCCATCCATATCGAGGAGTACGAGTGCGACGCACGAGACACCAAGCTCGGACCCGAGGAGATCACCCGCGATATCCCCGGCGTCGGCGACGATGCACTCAAATATCTTGACGAACGCGGCATCATCACCGTCGGTGCCGAGGTCCGTGCCGGCGATATACTTGTCGGCAAGGTCACCCCGAAGGGTGAGACCGACCTCACCGCCGAGGAAAGACTGCTCCGCGCGATATTCGGCGAGAAGGCGAGAGAAGTCCGTGACACCTCGCTCAAGGTTCCTCATGGCGAGAGCGGCATCATTGTTGATGTAAAACGCTTTACCCGTGAAAACGGCGACGAGATGAGTCCCGGTGTAAACGAAGTCGTAAGAGTTTACATTGCACAGAAGCGCAAGATCTCCGTCGGCGATAAGATGGCGGGCCGCCACGGCAATAAGGGCGTTGTTTCCCGTATTCTGCCCCGCGAGGATATGCCTTACCTGCCCGACGGCACACCGCTGGATATAGTTCTTAATCCTCTGGGCGTTCCCTCCCGAATGAATATCGGTCAGGTGCTCGAGGTTCACCTCGGTTATGCGGCACAGGCTCTCGGCTGGAAGATCGCAACGCCTATCTTCAACGGCGCAAACGAGGAGACCATCCGCGCGACTCTGCGTCAGGCAGGTCTGCGTGAGGACGGCAAGAGCGAGCTGTACGACGGCCGTACCGGTGAAAAGTTTGATAACGATGTCACCGTCGGCTGGGTATACTTCCTCAAGCTGCACCACCTCGTTGACGATAAGATCCATGCCCGTTCCACCGGCCCCTACAGCCTTGTTACTCAGCAGCCTCTCGGCGGCAAGGCACAGTTCGGCGGCCAGCGTTTCGGCGAAATGGAAGTATGGGCTCTCGAAGCATACGGCGCAGCCTACACGCTGCAGGAGATACTCACCGTCAAGTCCGACGATGTCATGGGCCGTGTGCGCACTTACGAGAGCATCGTAAAGGGCAACAATATCCCGCAGCCCGGTGTTCCGGAGTCGTTCAAGGTTCTGGTCAAGGAGCTGCAGTCGCTGTGTCTGGATATCCGTGTTCTTGACAAGAACGGCGAGGAGATAGAACTCAAGGATGAAGATGAAGACGAATTCATCCCCGGTGTAAAGGACGAGATGTTTGAAACCTACGGCAACGACGAAGAGATCGTTTCCGAGGGTTACACCATCGAGGATATCCCCGAGCAGGACGACGACTTCAATTTCGATGCTGACGATTACAGTGAGGAGGATGAATAATAATGAGTTACACACCGTTTGACGCCATCAAAATAGGCATTGCCTCCCCTGAAATGATCCTTTCATGGTCCTCCGGCGAGGTCACCAAGCCCGAGACCATCAACTACCGCACCCTCAAGCCCGAGCGCGACGGCCTTTTCTGCGAGCGCATTTTCGGACCCACCAAGGACTGGGAATGCCACTGCGGAAAGTACAAGAAGATCCGCTACAAGGGCAAGGTCTGCGACCGCTGCGGCGTTGAGGTCACCAAGAGCAAGGTTCGCCGCGAGCGCATGGGCCATATCGAGCTTGCAGCTCCCGTATCCCACATCTGGTACTTCAAGGGTATACCCAGCCGTATGGGTCTGCTGCTGGACCTCACCCCGAGAATACTCGAGAAGGTACTGTACTTTGCAAATTATATAGTAACAGACCCCGGCTTCACCCCGCTGGAGAAGTGCCAGATACTCACCGAAAAAGAGTATCGCGATATGCGCGAGAAGTACGAGGACGATTTTGACGCAGGCATGGGCGCAGAGGCAATTAAAAAGCTGCTCCGGCAGATTGACTGCGAGAAGCTTTCCGCCGAGCTCAGAGAGGAGCTGCAGAACGCCTCCGGTCAGAAAAAGGCAAAGCTTGTCAAGCGTCTTGAGGTCGTTGAGGCCTTTAGACAGAGCGGCAACAAGCCCGAGTGGATGATAATAGACATTCTGCCGGTAATTCCCCCCGAGATTCGCCCCATGGTTCAGCTCGACGGCGGCCGTTTTGCCACCAGTGACTTAAACGACCTGTACCGCAGAGTAATTAACCGCAATAACCGTCTCAAGAGACTTATTCAGCTCAACGCCCCCGATATCATTGTCCGCAACGAAAAGCGTATGCTCCAGGAAGCGGTTGACGCACTTATCGACAACGGCCGCCGCGGCCGTCCGGTCACCGGCGCAAATTCCCGCGCACTCAAGTCGCTGTCGGATATGCTCAAGGGCAAGCAGGGACGCTTCCGTCAGAACCTGCTCGGCAAGCGCGTTGACTACTCCGGCCGCAGCGTTATCGTTGTCGGACCTGACCTCAAGATCTACCAGTGCGGCGTTCCTAAGGAAATGGCTATCGAGCTGTTCCGCCCCTTCGTCATGAAGAAGCTGGTCGAGGACGGCGTTGCAAACAACATCAAGTCCGCAAAGAAGATGGTCGATAAGCAGCGCACCGAGGTATGGGACGCACTTGAGGTCGTAATCAAGGAACACCCCGTGTTGCTCAACCGTGCGCCTACGCTGCACCGCCTTGGTATTCAGGCATTCGAGCCCATCCTCGTCGAGGGTCGCGCTCTTAAGCTGCATCCGCTGGTATGTACCGCATATAACGCCGACTTTGACGGCGACCAGATGGCTATCCATGTACCTCTGTCGGCAGAGGCACAGGCCGAAGCAAGAATACTCATGCTCTCGGCAAATAACCTGCTTCGTCCTCAGGACGGTCACCCCGTAACCGTTCCTACTCAGGATATGATCCTCGGCTCTTACTACCTTACCATGAAGCGTATCGGCAAGGCGGAAAAGGGTGCGGAGAATGTCCGCATCGACGAGCCGGGCGACACCGACTATATCAAGGGCGAAATAGTTGACGGCGACGAGTTTGTCGCCGCAGAGGAAAAGGCAAAGGCAGAGGGCAAGAACGCTCCCACCTACAAGCCGCTTCCGTGCTACCGCGACCCCAACGAAGCAGTCATGGCATACAGCCAGGGTGAGGTCGGCCTGCATGCTCCTGTTCTTGTCCGTGTGAGCAAGACCGTTGACGGTGTACAGAAGACCAAAATCATTGAGAGCACCGTCGGCCGCATTATTTTTAATGAGAACATCCCTCAGGATCTCGGCTATGTTGACCGCACAAATCCCGATACCATGTTCGATCATGAGATCGGTTTCCAGGTCGGCAAAAAGCAGCTCGGCAATATCATTGACCGCTGCATCAAGAAGCACGGCTTCACCATTTCCGCCGAGGTTCTCGACAGTATCAAGGCAATGGGCTACAAGTACTCGACCAGGGGCGCAATCACCATTTCCATTGCAGATATGACCGTTCCCGAGGCAAAGAAGACCCTCATAAACGAGACCGAAGAAAAGGTCATCAAGATTGAGCGTCAGTTCAAGCGCGGATTTATCACCGACGATGAGCGTTACCGCCTCGTTGTTTCCGAGTGGGAAAAGACCACCAAGGATGTCACCGCCGCACTGCAGAATTGCCTTGACACCTACAATCCTATATACATGATGGCAAACTCCGGTGCTCGTGGTTCCATGAATCAGATCCGTCAGCTTGCCGGTATGCGCGGCCTTATGGCTAACACCTCCGGTAAAACCATCGAGATCCCCATCAAAGCAAACTTCCGTGAAGGCCTTTCCGTTCTGGAGTACTTTATCTCCTCAAGAGGTGCTCGTAAGGGCCTTGCCGATACCGCACTTCGTACCGCCGACTCCGGTTACCTCACCCGCCGTATGGTCGATGTCTGCCAGGATGTCATCATCCGTGAGCCCGACTGCGGCACCACCGAGGGCGTTTGGATGAGTGAGATAGTCGATAAGGGACAGATTGTCCAGTCCTACGGCACCAGCATCCACGGCAGATTCCCGGCAGTTCCCGTTTGCGATCCTGCAACCGGCGAGGTTCTCTTTGACACCGACCATATGCTCATGCCCGAGGACGCAGAAGTCCTTGAGGCTCACGGCATCAAGGCGGTCAAGATCCGCAGCGTCCTCTCCTGTGAGGCACGCACCGGCGTCTGCGCAAAGTGCTACGGCATCAACCTTGCAATCGGCAAGCCCGTCAACGCAGGCGAGGCCGTCGGCGTTATCGCGGCACAGTCCATCGGCGAACCGGGCACTCAGCTCACCATGCGTACCTTCCATACCGGCGGTGTCGCAGGTGACGATATCACTCAGGGTCTTCCCCGTGTTGAAGAACTGTTCGAGGCACGCAAGCCCAAGAAGATGGCCGTACTTTCCGAAATCTCCGGCACTGTCAGCATAGAGGAGACCAAGAAGGGCGCACTGTTTGCGATAAGCGTTATCAACGAGGAAGAGGGCGAGACCAAGGTCTATACCGTACCTCACTCTGCGGGCATTCTCGTCAAGAACGGCGACCATGTCGATAAGGGTCAGGAGCTCACCAGCGGCGCACTCAGCCCGCATGATGTTCTGCGCATCCGCGGCATTGACGATGATCAGTACGGCCGTCCCGGTGTACGCAACTACATCATTCAGGAGGTCCAGAAGGTCTACCGTCAGCAGGGCGTTGATATCAACGATAAGCATATCGAGATTATCGTTCGCCAGATGATGCGCAAGGTCAAGATCGAGGACTCCGGCAGTACCGACCTGCTCAGCGGCGCAACGGTCGATATCGGTGAGCTCAAGGCAGCAAACCGCAAGATCGACGAGCGTATCGCAGCAGGCGAGGAGGGACTGACCAAGGCAACCTACACCCAGCTTCTCATGGGTATCACTAAGGCTTCCCTTGCAACGGAAAGCTTCCTGTCGGCAGCATCCTTCCAGGAGACCACCAAGGTTCTCACCGAGGCAGCCATCAAGGGCAAGGTCGACCACCTTGTCGGTCTTAAGGAGAATGTCATCATCGGCAAGCTCATCCCCGCAGGCAGCGGTCTTGCAATGTACCGCGACTTCGAGGAAAAGACCGACGATACCGTCGCCGATGAAGCGGAAAGCTTCGTTGACCTCTCGGCACTTGTCGGCCGCACCAACGCACTTTAATAAATTCGAAAAACTGCTGCACCTCGGTGCAGCAGTTTTTCCTTATCAATAATGCCGGGTGGTGTTATAATAAAAAATGGAAATTGCAAAAGGAGGACAGATAATGAAAACCCGAATAATCAAAGCCGTGGCGATTGCATTGGTGATATGCTTACTCTTGGTTGTCTTGACTTTCTTCATAATACCTGTTCATCCGTTTAAAGACACACCTGTGCTGCATGCGTCGGTAACTTCAACCGAGTCTACGCAGCTTAATGCCCCTCAAACAGAGCAGCTCAATAAGTTGCTGGACAAAGCCCACGCTACGCGCTGCTTTGCTCCGTCGAATCTAAGCGAAACAGATGACTGCCTGCTGGTTGACATAACAACAATAAACGGTCCGATGCACCTCCATTTCGGCGATAAGGCATATGCCTACACCTTATCAGATGATTCGCTTTGGTACAGCATAAATGATGCCGATATGCTCCGTAGTGAGATCGAGAAAATCATAAAATAAAACATAACAGGTCTGCCGCATCCTTGTGCGGCAGACTTTTGTCCTTCGCTTCGGCAATTACACAAGAAAAATGCCGATTTGAAAACTGTATTTTGTGTAAAAAATTCTTGACTAAATTTGTGTAATTTGCTAAAATATCAATCTGTGTGGGGTCACTATGCCCAAAAATGGGAAACCCGCCGAAAATCCTTGAATTTCAAGGAGAAATTTTGAAGAAAGGAGATATGAAAGTTGCCTACCTTTAACCAGTTGGTAAGAAAAGGCAGAGAGAAGGTTACCTACAAGTCCAATTCTCCCGCAATGCAGAAGGGTCTTAACACCCTGAAGAACCGTGAGACCGACCTGAGCGCACCTCAGAAGAGAGGCGTCTGCACAGCAGTCCGTACCTCTACTCCTAAGAAGCCTAACTCCGCTCTGCGTAAAATTGCCCGTGTTCGCCTGACTAACGGTTACGAAGTCACCGCTTACATTCCCGGTATAGGCCACAACCTTCAGGAGCATAGCGTTGTTATGATCCGCGGCGGCCGTGTAAAGGACCTTCCCGGTGTTCGTTACCACATCATCCGCGGTACCCTTGATGCACAGGGCGTATCCGGTCGTATGCAGGCCCGCAGTAAGTACGGTGCAAAGAGACCCAAGGCATCCAAGAAGTAATTAACCAACAGCATTTTTGCCCTGTTGTTTATCATATTGATAACCTCGGGGCGCAGACGGAAAGCAAAAGTCTTTCCGAGTACCTGTGAAGTCATTTTTTAATGAAGGAGGGAAGCAAAGTGCCCAGAAGAGGTAATGTTCCCAAAAGAGAGATTTTACCCGATCCTATGTACAATAGCGTTCTGGTGACCAAGCTCATCAATGCTATTATGCTGGACGGCAAAAAGGGTGTTGCTCAGAAGGTCGTTTACGACGCTTTTGACATCATCAAGGAGAAGACCGGCAAGGAACCCCTTGACGCCTTCACCGAAGCAATGAACAACATTATGCCCAGCCTGGAAGTTAAGGCTCGCCGTGTCGGCGGTGCTACCTACCAGGTCCCTATCGAAGTAAGACCTGCTCGTCGTCAGACTCTCGGCCTCCGTTGGCTTGTCGGCTACGCTCGCAAGCGTGGCGAGAAGACCATGAAGGAACGTCTGGCAGGCGAAATCATGGATGCATGCAACAATCTCGGTGCCTCCGTCAAGAAGCGCGAGGATACCCACAAGATGGCAGATTCCAACAAGGCATTCGCACACTTCAGATGGTAATCTGAACAGGAGTTTTTTATGCCCAGACAGTACTCACTTGAAAAAACCAGAAATATCGGAATCATGGCTCACATCGATGCCGGCAAGACTACGACGACAGAGCGTATTCTTTATTACACCGGCGTCAACTACAAGATAGGTGAGACTCATGAGGGTACTGCAACCATGGACTGGATGGAGCAGGAGCAGGAGCGCGGTATTACCATCACCTCCGCTGCAACCACCTGCCATTGGCGCGATACCCGCATCAACATCATCGATACCCCGGGTCACGTTGACTTCACCGTTGAAGTCGAGCGTTCTCTGAGAGTTCTCGACGGCTGCGTTACGGTCCTCTGTGCAAAGGGAGGCGTTGAGCCTCAGTCCGAGACAGTATGGAGACAAGCCGACCATTACAATGTCCCCAGGATGATATATGTCAATAAGATGGATATCATGGGTGCTGACTTCTATCATGTTCTTGAAATGATACATGACAGACTTAAATGTAATGCGGTTCCCATTCAGCTCCCCATCGGTGCTGAAGCGGACTTCAGGGGCATAATTGACCTGGTTGAGATGAACGCCCGGTTTTACTATGACGATCTCGGTAACGATATGCGCGATGAGCCTATTCCCGAGGATATGCGCGATCTGGCCGAGGAGTACAGAGTAAAGATGCTCGAAGCTGTCTCCGACTTCGATGACGAGATAATGATGCGTTATCTCGAGGGCGAGGAGATCCCGCAGGACATGATCCGTGCAGCCATCAGAAAGGCCACCTGCGCTGTTAAGATGGTTCCCGTAGTCTGCGGAACATCCTACAAAAACAAAGGCGTGCAGAAGCTGCTCGACGCGGTCGTCGATTATATGCCCTCACCCTTGGATATACCCGCAATCAGCGGTACAAATCCCAAGACCGATGAGGAGGAGACCCGTGAGGCCTCCGACAGCGCACCGTTTGCAGCACTTGCGTTTAAAATCATGACCGACCCCTATGTCGGACGCTTGAGCTTCTTCCGTGTTTACTCCGGTACGCTTGAGGCCGGCAAGACCGTGCTCAACTCGTCGAAGGGTCAGCGTGAGCGTATAGGACGCATCCTCCTCATGCACGCAAATCACAGAGAAGACCTCACCATGGCATATTCCGGTGATATCGCCGCCGCCGTCGGTCTTAAAAACACCACAACGGGCGATACTCTTTGTGATGAAAAGAACCCCATTGTCCTTGAATCCATGGAATTCCCTGAGCCTGTTATCCGGGTTGCCATTGAGCCCAAGACCAAAGCCGGTCAGGAGAAGATGGCGATAGCCCTTCAGAAGCTGGCAGAGGAAGACCCCACCTTCAAGACCTATACGGATGAAGAAACGGGTCAGACCATTATTGCCGGTATGGGTGAGCTCCATTTGGAGATCATCGTTGACAGACTGCTCAGAGAATTTAAGGTCGAAGCCAATGTAGGCAAGCCCCAGGTTTCCTATAAGGAGACCATTACCCGCGCGGCAACCGTCGATACCCGTTATGCCCGTCAGACAGGCGGCAAGGGCCAGTTTGCACACTGTAAGATCACTGTTGAGCCGAACGAACCCGGCAAGGGATATGAGTTTATCAACAAGATCACCGGCGGCGCGATACCCAAGGAGTTCATTCCTTGCGTAGACCAGGGTATTCAGGGCGCAATGCACTCCGGCGTTCTTGCAGGCTATCAGGTAGTCGATGTCAAGGTCACCTTGATAGACGGCTCCTACCACGAGGTTGACTCCTCCGAGATGGCATTCAAGATCTGCGGCAGTATGGCATTCAAGGAGGCCTGTGAAAAGGCCGGTCCCACTCTGCTGGAGCCCATTATGAAGGTCGTCATAACCGCACCCGATGAATACATGGGTGATGTTATGGGCGATATAAACTCAAGACGCGGACAGATCGTCGGCTCCGACATCAGAAACGGTGCCGCAGTTGTCGAAGCAAATGTTCCGCTGTCAACCATGTTCGGTTACGCTACCGACCTGCGCAGCAAGACGCAGGGCAGAGCGACCTACAGCATGGAACCCAGCCACTATGTTGAGCTGCCGAAGAATCTCCAGGAGACTTTGGTCGGTAATCGCAGATAAGGCTGAAATAATTAACACACAAGTAAGTATTAAATTATAAGTATTGATTAAAACTATTTGGAGGTAAAATCATGGCAAAGCAGACATTCGACAGATCCCTGCCCCACGTTAATATCGGTACCATCGGCCATATTGACCACGGCAAGACCACTCTGACCGCAGCTATCACTAAGTACCTTGCAATGCAGGGTAACGCAGAGTACACTGACTACTCTTCCATCGACAAGGCTCCCGAAGAGAGAGAGCGCGGCATCACCATCAACACCGCTCATGTTGAATACAAGACCGCAAATCGTCACTACGCACACGTTGACTGCCCGGGCCACGCCGACTACATCAAGAACATGATCACCGGCGCAGCTCAGATGGACGGTGCTATCCTTGTTATCGCAGCATCCGACGGTCCTATGGCTCAGACCCGTGAGCACCTTCTGCTCGCTCGTCAGGTTAACGTTCCTTCCGTTCTCGTATTCCTGAACAAGTGTGATCAGGTCGACGACGATGAGCTCCTCGAGCTGGTTGAGATGGAAGTTCGCGAGCTTCTCGACTTCTACGGCTTCCCCGGAGATGACACCCCCATCATTCGTGGTTCCGCTCTTAACGCACTCGTTTGCGAGTCCAACGATCCCAATGCTCCCGAGTATGCTTGCATCAAGGAGCTCATGGACGCAGTTGACACTTGGATCCCCACTCCCGACCGCAAGGCTGACCAGCCCTTCCTCATGCCCATCGAGGACGTCTTCACCATTTCCGGTCGTGGCACCGTTACCACCGGCCGTGTAGAGCGTGGCCGCGTCAAGGTTGGCGACAAGGTTCAGATCGTCGGTCTTAAGGACGAGATCACCGAGACTACCGTTACCGGTACCGAGATGTTCCACAAGATCCTTGAGTACGCAGAAGCAGGCGACAATGTCGGTACTCTGCTCCGCGGTATCGCAAAGAAGGATGTTGAGCGTGGACAGGTTCTCGCAGCTCCCGGCTCCATTAAGCCCCACACCAAGTTCAAGGGTCAGGTTTACGTCCTGTCCAAGGAAGAAGGCGGCCGTCACACTCCGTTCTTCAACAACTACCGTCCTCAGTTCTACTTCCGTACCACCGACGTTACCGGCGTCATCACTCTGCCCGAAGGCACTGAGATGTGCATGCCCGGCGACAACGTCGACATGGACGTTGAGCTGATCACCCCGATCGCAATCGAGAACGGCCTGCGTTTCGCTATCCGTGAGGGTGGCCGCACTGTCGGTTCCGGCGTTGTTATCGCAATTAACGAGTAATATCGTTTATGCCGTATAAACGGCAAATAAGAGACCGCATCAGGGCTTTGCCCCGATGCGGTTTTTTCTTGCAAATGGTTTTTCTTTATGTTATCATGTACTCGTAAGTGTTTGAGGCTGCCGTGTTATTATATACAGGCAGGGCCTCTTGGATGCGACTTTAATAACAGAATAACGGAGGATGAAAAATGGCAAATAAGTATGCGGGAACAAAAACAGAAAAGAATCTTTGGGAGGCATTTGCAGGTGAATCTCAGGCAAGAAACAAATACACCTACTTTGCCTCTGTAGCAAAGAAGGCAGGTTATGAACAGATAGCGGCTTTGTTCCTTCAGACAGCAGATAATGAAAAAGAACATGCAAAGCTTTGGTTCAAAGCTCTCGGAGAGCTTGGTGACACACCTGCAAATCTTCTTCACGCGGCTGAGGGTGAAAATGCAGAATGGACTGATATGTACGACAGAATGGCTAAAGATGCTGAAGAAGAGGGTTTTGTTGAATTGGCAGCTCAGTTCCGTGGTGTTGCAGCAATTGAAAAAATGCACGAAGAGAGATATCGGGCACTTCTGAAAAATATTGAGACTATGGAAGTGTTCAAGAAGAGTGGCGTAACCGTGTGGGAGTGCCGTAACTGCGGGCATGTGGTTGTCGGAACAGAGGCACCGGAAGTATGCCCGGTTTGCAACCATCCTCAGGCGTATTTCGAAGTAAGAAAAGAGAACTATTAATTAAAAGGTGATTGGAAAATGAAATTCTATATATGTGAAATATGCGGAAACTCTGTTGGTATGATTAAGGAATCCGGAGTTCCTGTGATGTGCTGTGGCCAAAAAATGAAGGAGCTGATACCAGGAACATCTGATGGTGCGGCGGAGAAGCATGTTCCCGTTTTCAGCGTTGATGGAAATAAGGTTACAGTTAAGGTCGGCTCTGTTGACCATCCAATGTTAGATGTACACTATATTGAGTGGATTGCAGTTGAAACAGCAAAGGGTGCACAGAGAAAGGTTCTTAATCCCGGCGAAGCTCCCCGCGCTGAATTTGCATTAACAGATGATGATACTTTAGTAGCGGTTTATGCATACTGCAATTTGCACGGACTATGGAAGGCAGAAAACTGAATTAGCATATTTACCGGCCGTTTACCGATGTGATAAACGGCCTTTTTTTAACACATAAATCAAAATAGCGAAAAAGAGATTAAATTACAGGAAGAGATAATAAATAATGGTAAGAATCCTGTTCGTCTGCCACGGCAATATCTGCAGAAGTCCGATGGCGGAATTTGTAATGAAAAAACTTGCTGATGAGGCAGGCGTCGGTGATAAATATATGATAGAATCGGCGGCTACAAGCACGGAGGAGATAGGAAACCCAGTGTATCCGCCGGCAAGAAAGAAGCTTGCCGAGCACGGGATATCCTGTGACGGCAAAAGAGCGCGGCAGGTCAGAAAATCCGATTATGCGAATTACGACTATATAATCGGTATGGACGAGGAGAATATGTATAATCTGCGCAGGCTGTTTTCCGATGATAACGAGGGAAAGTTGAGCCTGCTGATGGACTATACCGCAAGACCCGGTAGCGTCGCCGACCCTTGGTACACAAGAGATTTTGAGGCAACATGGCAGGATGTCCTCGAGGGCTGCAACGGACTGCTTAAAACCATTATCGAAAAGACACGGTAAATCAACCGTGTCTTTTTTTGATTTTACGCCGGGTCCGGTGCTCCTGGTATTAAGTAATACTTAAAACAAAGTTAACAATTACTTGTTTGACATTTAACAAACAAAGTGCTATATTATAGCCACAAAGGAAGAATAAACAAAAATTTATACCGAAAAAAACGGAGGTAACTGACATGAAAAACAACATCTTTTCCGAACTCGCAGCAGTATGCTTCTTCGCAGCAGCAATTTTCGCCTGCTTCATGGGAATGGCAACAACCGCAACTGCGCACCTCGTTTTCGGTCTGGCCGCAGTAGTGAGCAGCATCGTGTTTGTAGTATCCCTGATAGCCGAAGCAAAAAAGCTTGGCTTGAAAGCATAAAACCGCTGACAGTCGATGATATATAATTAAACTCAATGAATGGAGGAAACTAAAATGAAAAACAACATCTTTTCCGAACTCGCAGCAGTATGCTTCTTCGCAGCAGCAATTTTCGCCTGCTTCATGGGAATGGCAACAACCGCAACTGCGCACCTCGTTTTCGGTCTGGCCGCAGTAGTGAGCAGCATCGTGTTTGTAGTATCCCTGATAGCCGAAGCAAAAAAACTTGGCTTGAAAGCATAATAAATCGATTTGAGATTCTCCTCTTTTAATACCTCAGCAAAGAATATACACCCCTTAAGCGATTGCTTAAGGGGTGTATATTCTTATTTCAGTGTGTGCATAAATCCGTTAATGTTTGCCGAATGAATATCGCCGCCGATAACGCGCCCGCCTTTGACATACAGTGTTGCATAAACCGTACCGTCGGAGGACGGATAGTTGGTCACGACATAGCTGTATTGCTTGCATTCAAGACCGCCGAAAGAGGCAAAATCGTAGCCCTGCTCGGTTTGAAGCTGAGAATAGCTCAGCATGATGCCCTCAAACTCTTTCGGAATGAGAACAGTTTTGCATTCCTCGGTCGAAATATCTGCCTCCCAGCCAAGTTTTTGCAGATATTTGATCCTGCCCTCGGCACTTGTTACATTAATGAGCTCCGAAACGCCGAAGCTGCATCCGGGTGATGAGCGAAGGATAACAGCCGCCATCATCAGTGCGGCGATTATTACAATTATTATTACTGCGCTTCTTTTTGTGAGCTTTAAACATTTTGTAAACATACACATATTATAGCCTTTTTGTATTCAAATTTATTATACTTTATGTTATAATTGCCAAGGTGATCTTATGCCTTTGATGAGACTTGACAAGTACATTTCCGACTGCGGAGTGGCATCCCGACGGGAAATCAAGCAAATGATAAAGACCGGCAGAATAACGCTCAACGGCGTTGTGGCAGCTACTGCTGAGATAAAGATTGATCCCGAACAGGCTGTTGTGACGGTAGACGGCACTGCTTTAAAATATGATAAATATCACTATTTTATGCTTAACAAGCCTGCGGGAGTGCTGTCCGCAACAGACGACGGCAAGCAGAAAACAGTGCTTAATCTGTTTTTACCGGAACATAAAAAATTTAATTTGTTTCCGGTTGGCAGACTGGATAAGGACACTACGGGCCTGCTTTTGATAACCGATGACGGAGACTTTGCACATAAGGTCATATCTCCGAAGTCGGAAATATTCAAGGTCTATCATGCGCATACCCGGCTGCCGGTAAATGCCGCGGATATAGCAGCATTTAAGCAGGGAGTGACGCTGTCGGACGGAACGCTTTGCCTTCCGGCGGGGCTTGAGCTGTGCGAAGACGGAAGCTGCCTTGTGACGGTGATGGAGGGAAAATATCATCAGGTCAAGCGAATGCTTGCGTCAAGAGGAAAACCGGTGACTGCTCTGAAACGGCTGCAAATCGGCGATCTGAAGCTCGATGAGAGCTTGAAACCCGGTGAGTACCGCCCCTTGACCGCTGATGAGTTGTGCAGAGTGATGAAGAAAAAGTGAACAATTTTCAACGAGATTTTTGGTGAATATAGCAAGGAAATTAGAGGTTTTTTTGAAAAGTCCACAATTTTTGCATAATATTCTATTGAAAAACGCACAAAAAAGTATTATTATGTTGAAAGTATCATTGCAAGACTATCGTTAAAATACCCATATGTTCGGGGGAGGAATAGCAATGTCCAGCAGGATTTTTCAAAGTGTAATAATTCAGATAAAGGAAGCGACCGAAAGATGTATCGGCGTGATTGATGAGCAGGGCTTCGTCATTACCTGCAGCGAGCTTCCCATGATCGGTTCGCGCCTTGATGACTTCCAAAGCTATAACTACGATTCATCCGAGCCTGTTTATGTGAGCAATCAGCGTACTTATAAGATCCTTGGCTCGAGTACTGCCAAGTTCGACTATGCGGTTTTCGTTGAGGGCTGCGATGAGCTGGCGAGAGTAAGCTGTATGATGGCGGCTGTCGCATTTAACGAGGCTAAGACCAATTACGAGGAAAAGTACAATAAGGCAGCGTTCTTAAAGAGTATCATTTCCGATAATATTCTGCCCGGTGATGTTTATGTCAGAACCAAGGAGCTTCACTTTGTTCCCGATGTTCCGAGAGCTCTTTTGCTTGTCCGTCAGATCGAACGCTCGGATGTTGCGGCAGTTGAGGTGCTGCAAAGCATGTTCTCAGACAGACAGCACGACTTTGTTATAAGCATTAACGAGACGGACATGGTCGTAATCAAGGAGCTGCCCAACGGCGATAACAGCAGTGAGGTCAAGGCGATAGCGGAGAATATTGAGAAAACGCTTGAGACCGAGCTCCAAATTGATTGCATAATAGGCATCGGCACTACGGCGAGACACCTCAGAGAGCTTGCAGACAGATATAAGGAGGCGCAGATCGCCATTGATGTCGGTCGAGTGTTCGACTCCGAAAAAACCATTATCAGCTATGAAAACCTCGGCATCGGCCGAATCATATATCAGCTTCCGACAACCCTTTGCGAGATGTTCCTGAACGAAGTGTTCAAGAAGAACCCGCTTGAGACTCTCGATGAGGATACACTTGAGACGATAAACAAATTCTTTGAGAACAACCTCAATGTGTCCGAAACATCACGCAAGCTGTATGTTCACCGCAATACCCTCGTTTACCGACTTGAGAAGATCAAGAAGATAACGGGACTTGATCTGCGCGAGTTTGATCACGCAATTGTGTTCAAGGTCGCAATGATGGTCAAGCAGTATCTGGACTCTGTCAGCAATAACGGTCGCTGAAAAACCGGCAGGGCAGCCTGCCGAGCAAAACCTCAGGAGGAAAACCTATGGTTCAAATGAACAATGTCACGATGGTCTATGAGAACAGCGATGTCGCCGCTCTTGATAATTTCAGCCTGACCATCAATGAGGGTGAGTTTGCGTTTCTCGTCGGC
This sequence comes from Oscillospiraceae bacterium, assembly GCA_016292445.1. Classification (GTDB taxonomy): domain Bacteria; phylum Bacillota; class Clostridia; order Oscillospirales; family Oscillospiraceae; genus F23-B02. The sequence goes on from JAEDIN010000005.1 coordinate 38,706, forward strand.
CCCTCCGGTTCCGGTAAGACCACGATAATCAAGCTGCTCACCGGTGAGATAAGACCGTCCGACGGTAAGGTCGTCGTCAACGGCTTCAATATGGGCGAGATCAAACGCCGTAAGATGCCTAAAATGCGCAGAACTCTGGGCGTTATATTCCAGGACTTTCGCCTTATTGAAAAGATGACGGTTTATGATAATGTTGCGTTCGCAATGCGTGTTGTCGGTGCGTCAAACAGAGAGATCAAGGCAAGAGTGCCCCATGTGCTCGAGCTTGTCGGTCTTGAGGGACGCGAAAAGCGTTTGCCGGCAGAGCTTTCCGGCGGCGAGCAGCAGCGTGTTGCAATAGCAAGAGCACTGGTCAATAACCCCACAATGATAATTGCCGACGAGCCTACCGGCAACCTTGACCCTGTGCGCAGCCTTGAGCTCATGCTCTTGCTTGAAAAGATAAACGAAATGGGTACTACCATTCTGGTAGTAACTCACGAGAAGGAACTGGTCAACGCATTCTCCAAGCGTGTCATTGCCATTGACGGCGGTCATCTGATCAGTGACGGAATGGATGGGTACTACAGCTATGAAATTGAGTAGATACGGATATTTGATAGGCGAGGGCTTCCGCAATATTTTCACGCATGGCTTTATGTCCTTTGCCTCGGTCACGATAATTATTGCCTGCCTCATAGTTATGGGCAGCTTCACGCTTCTTGATATTAATATCAATAACATAATTGACGATATAGGCAACCAAAACCAGATCCTTGCATATGTTGACGAGTCCATGAGCGCACAGGACGCCTCGGCAAAGCTCCAAACCAAGATCGCGGCGATAGACAATGTCGCAAATGTTGAGTTTGTAAGCCGCACCGAAGCCAAGGAAAACTTCATGGAGAAGTACGACGAGAGCCTTATGGAGGGCATTGATGATGAGGTCTTCCGCCATCGCTTTGTCGTTCAGCTCACCGATCTCAGCCAAATGGCGCAGACTCAGGCGGCCATCAGCGAGGTGGACGGGATTGTCAAGGTCAACGCGCCCATTGACTATGCCGATAAGTTCATTTCCGTGAGGAATGTCGTCAGCGTCGTATCACTTGCGCTTATAGTGATCCTTGTTTTTGTGTCCCTGTTTATTATGTCCAATACCATCAAGCTTGCAACCTTCGGCAGAAGGGAAGAGATCGCAATAATGAAGATGGTCGGTGCGTCAAACAGCTTTATCCGCTGCCCCTTCGTTGTTGAGGGTCTTATTCTCGGTGTGGTCGGCGGCGGACTTGCATTCTTGGCGCAGTGGGGACTTTACACCGCACTGGAGTCGAAGATTACATCCAGCCTTGCGATATCCTTTGTTAATATAGTTCCGTTCTCGGAGCTCTGGCCCTTTGTTCTTGCCGTGTTTATGGCAGTTGGTGTAATAGTAGGTGCTTTCGGCGGTGCTATCGCAATCAGAAACTATCTCAAGGTTTAAGGTGAATATGATGAACAGAAAACTTATTATATCTATCCTTGCATTGATACTCGTTGTGATGATGGTGCTGAGCCTTGTGGTAAGCGTAGTTCCTTTTGCTTCCGGCACGGTAGGTGTCGGGCATGAATCGAATGCGTTAAATACCCTTGTTTATACCGTAAGCGAATACGCAGGCTGAAGAAACATAAAATAGACTTGACTGGCAGTCATTGCGACTGCCAGTCAATCGTGCTGTATATCGGGAAAGGGGAAAGCAACTTGAAAAATGGCAAACGACCGAGCTTCGACAATAAAATCAAGCTGGCTCACCTTATAATAGCTTGCCTGGCGGTTGCAGTTGTCACTGCCGTTCTGACCTATGTTGCGGCGATCGGCGGATTCGGCTCAAAGCAGTATCTGGACGACGCACGACGCTATATTGAAATTGAAAAAATCATAGACGATAACTACATCGGCGATGCCGACTATAACGAGCTTTATAATGCCGCTGCTGCGGCGATGGTAAAGAGCATCGGCGATAAGTGGAGCTATTTTATGAGCGCCGAGGAATACGAGGCGTACAAGCTGTCAACCTCGAACGAGTATTCGGGTATTGGAGTAAGCGTTAAGCTCAACGATGACGGCGAATTTGAGATATTTGCCGTTGAGGAGTCAAGTCCCGCCGAGAACGCAGGTATAGTTGCGGGAGATATCATTACCGCCGTTGACGGTGAGGAAGTCAAGGGGATGAGCCTTGAGGATGTGAGCCTGCTCATTCGCTCCAAGGTCAACAAAGACTTTGATATGTCCGTTATCGACGGAAACGGCGATGCGAAAACCGTAACCCTTGCCTGCGAGATAATTTATAAAAACCCCGTCAGCTCAAGACTTCTCGACGGAAACATCGGATATATCAGGATAAGCAACTTTGAGGCAGGCTCAAGCGAGAATACCATTAAAGCTATTGAGCAGCTTATAGCGATGGGCGCAAAGTCTTTCGTGTTCGATGTTCGCGATAATCCCGGCGGACTTTTGAGCGAGCTTGTTGACCTGCTTGATTATATTCTGCCTGACGGCGACCTTTTCATAAGCGTTGACAAGGAGGGTCACGAAACCGTTCAGACCTCCGATAAGGTCAGCCTGAAGAACAAGATGGTCGTGCTTGTAAACGGCAATACTTACAGTGCGGCGGAGTTTTTCGCGGCTGCACTGCAGGAGTATAATTGGGCAACAATAGTCGGCGAACAGACGACCGGCAAGGCACGCAGTCAGATAACCCTTGAGCTTTCCGACGGAAGTGCAGTGCATATTTCAACGCACAAATACCTCACACCGAACAGAATCGATCTCTCCGAGGCAGGCGGTGTAACACCCGATATTTCGGTCGCAATGGATGATGAAAAGACCGATAATCAGCTTGACACGGCAATCAATGCACTCGGCTGAGCGAGTAAAAATCAGCAATATTTTTTTAAAGGAGACCGTAAGAATGGCTACCGAGAACAAGTTTAAAATGAGTCAGGAGCGTTATGATGCTCTGAAGGAAGAGCTTCAATACCTTGAAACCGATAAGGCAAAGGAAGTATCCGAGCAGATTAAAGAGGCACGCAGCTTCGGCGACCTGTCTGAGAACAGCGAATACGACGAGGCAAAAACCGAGCAGGGTAAGCTCTATTCCAAGATAGCCGAGATAAAAGTTCTGCTTGAAAATGCAGAGATCGTTGAGAAAGTCGATATCGGAGCGGCAAAGGGTACCGTCACCCTCGGCAGTGTTGTCAAGGTCCGTGACCTCGACGAGGGTTACGAGGAGACCTATACCATAGTCGGCTCTCAGGAAGCAAACCCCATGGAGGGCAGAGTATCCGACGATTCCCCCTTCGGCAGAGGACTTTACGGCCATGTCGCAGGCGACAAAATCAGCGTTGAAGCACCTGCAGGCGAGCTGCATTTCGAAATAATTTCCATAGAAAATGACTGATTTGAGGAAAACATATGAGCGATATTAAGACCAATGAGGCACCTGCCGAGGAGCTTTCCGAAATCCTGCAGGTTCGCCGAGATAAGCTTTTGACCCTTCAGCAGGAGGGCAGAGATCCCTTTGAGCAGACCAAGTTTGTAAGAAGCGCGTATTCTGCCGAGATAAAGGCGGACTATGATGCCTTTGCCGAAAAGACCGTGCAGGTCGCCGGCAGAATTATGTCCAAGCGCGGCATGGGCAAGGCGATATTCTGCCATATCAAGGACGACCGCGGTCAGATCCAGCTCTACATCCGTAAGGATGCCGTATCCGAGCAGGAGTTTGCCGATTTCAGAAAGTACGATATCGGCGATATCATCGGTGTTACCGGCTATGTTTTCAAGACCAAAACAGATGAGATATCCGTCCATGTCGAGGGCGTTACGCTGCTTTCCAAGAGCCTGCGTCCGCTGCCCGAGAAGTTCCACGGCATGACCAACACCGAGCTCAAGTACCGCCAGCGCTATGTTGACCTCATCATGAGTGACGAAAGCCGCCGCAATTTTGAGATTCGCTCAAAGTTTATAAGCTATGTCCGCTCCTTCCTCGACGGCAGAGGCTACATGGAGGTCGAGACCCCCGTTCTCAACACCATTTCCGGCGGCGCGACCGCAAGACCGTTTATTACCCACCATAACACGCTGGACATTGATATGTTCCTGCGTATCGCAACGGAGCTTAACCTCAAGCGCCTTATAGTCGGCGGTATTGAGCGTGTGTACGAGATAGGCCGCATCTTCCGCAACGAGGGCATGGATACCAAGCACAATCCCGAGTTCACCACCGTTGAGCTCTACCAGTCCTATGCTGATTTTAACGACATGATGGATCTTTTCGAGGATCTGCTGTCCGGCGCAGCTAAGAGCATACTCGGTACTTATAAGTGCAATTGGCAGGGCGAGACAATCGACCTCACCCCGGGCTGGGAACGCCTCACAATGGCGGAGGCCGTCAAGAAGTATGTCGGCGTTGATTTTATGGCAATCGACGATGATGTTCAGGCGGTCGCAGCCGCAAAGGCTGCCGGTGTTGACATGGATAAGGTCGAACCCACATGGGGACACGCCCTGTACGAGAGCTTTGACCAGCTCGTTGAGGAAAAGCTCATTCAGCCTACATTCATCACCATGCATCCTGTTGATGTATCTCCGCTTGCAAAGCGCAGTCCTGCAGACCACAGGCTCACCGAACGCTTTGAGCTGTTCATCTGCCGCAGCGAGATGGGCAACGCCTTCTCCGAGCTCAATGACCCCATTGACCAGAAGCAGAGATTCCAAAAGCAGGTCGAGCTTCGCGCAAAGGGCGACGATGAAGCCGGCATGATGGATGATGATTTTATAAATGCGCTTGAGTACGGTATGCCTCCCACCGGCGGCCTCGGCATCGGCATTGACCGCTGCGTAATGCTGCTCACCGGCATGAACTCCATCCGCGATGTCATTTTGTTCCCGACAATGAAGCCCCTCTCGGACTAAATACCCACAAAAATCAGGTTTTGACAGCGTTTGCGGCGTTTTATTAATCCAAAAAAATGTCGTAAAACGGGGGTTACGACAAATTTACGACAAATGACTTTTTGAGCATCGCTCGTCTTTTACGACAAATGCGTGTCGTAAATCACGAGAATCGTAAATTGTTAATCCAGTGGCTTCATTGTAACGGCTACATTGTAAATTGAATAAAAAAGCCTTGTAAACTCGGCATTTAACGATGTTTACGACAGAACCTCGGACTGTATAGTTCGGGGTTCTTTTTTTGCATATTTGAAGCTGGCAACGATTATGGATATACTGTAATCGAATGGAGGGACTACAAATGAAGAAGTATTATATCAATCTAACCGAGCAGGAACGCTCTCAAATCATACATTCGCTTATAGATAAGAAGAACGCACTTATGGCTCAAGGCAGATACACCGACGCTGTTGATGAAGTCATCTTAAAGAGGATGAAAGCAAAGAAAAAGGCTTTCATAACTCCGGTGACAGTGTAAGAGTAAATCAGTATCCTGTCGGGCATTATGAGATACTCGGCTATGGTA
>JAEDIN010000035.1 GCA_016292445.1 Oscillospiraceae bacterium
GCCGTAGTTTTCAAGACCGAAGGCGACATCCTCCTCAACAATCGAGGACACGAACTGGTTGTCGGGGTTTTGAAAGACCATGCCCACGGTTCTGCGCAGCTTTATAATATTAGCCTCGCATTTAGCGTCAAGTCCGGCAACCGTAAGCTCTCCCTTTTGCAAGTCCAAAAGTGCGTTGAAGTGCTTTATCAGTGTTGATTTTCCGCAGCCGTTGTGACCCAAAACCGCAACAAGCTCACCCTCGTGAACATCTATACTCACCCCGTTCAAGGAGCGTTTCCTGTCGGAATAATCATATGAAAATACTATATCTCTTGCGTTTATCATAACTAACCGCCAAAATAAGTTTAATAAGATTTTAACAGACATGATATAGCCGCACAAGCCCCCTGGGGGGATCTGGGGGGATAAAAAATCGGTAATACATCTCGTATTACCGATTTTTATTTCTGTACAGCGTCTTTTTTACCAAAACGGCATTCTTCTATAAATCCGATTATCTGACCGGAGAGAACGACCGTCAGCAGGGAGTAGGCAAGCCTCCCGAGAGGAATGTAAGTGGCCGACAGCGCAAGAACGATAAAATCCGTGGTCAGATACACCCACTGTATGCCAATCTTAAATCTTGCGGATGCACTCATTGCAAGCGCATCGTCGCCTGTGGGTGCAGAGCCTATTCTGACGCACAAACCGACACCAACGCCGACAAAGAGCGCGCCGATTATGGCAGCAGCAAGCGGATAATTTGCAATACCCGGCCAGATAGGCTCGAACTGCTCAAATATTGCATAGAAAAGCGAAAATCCTCCGCCGGCAATAGCCGAATAGGCAATGAATTGCTTGCCGAGTACTTTGAAGCCGATGATGTAGCACGCAGCATTCAGAATAAAGCCCGAAACTGAGGGGGAAATGCCAAACCAGTGGTGCAGCAGAAGCGTAAGCCCCAGCACACCGCCCTCGGTAACGCCGGAGAACGAATGAACATTGTAAAGCCCAAAGGCGAGAATGGCACTTCCCAAAAGCGCAACGGCACAGCTTTTGAGTTTTAAACGGGGTATCATTTTTATTTAAACCTTTCTCTTAATTGTCTGCACCGATGTTGGCGCATCTGCCATACATTTTTGACAGCCCGGCGATTTTTGCGGCAAGCTCCGATGTTAGCTGACCGTCTGTCAGCCGCCACTGCCAGTTACCGCTTTTCGTTCCGGGAATGTTCATCCTTGCTTCGCTGCCAAGACCGAGATAATCCTGCATCTGAGCAATGAAAACCGATGCAACAGAGCTCATACCGCCGCGAATCATGCCCCAACCAAAGCCCTCGGTGTCATTTAACCCGAGGTAGCGTTCGGCAAAGCGGAGCTCATCGCGGCTTGCCTCGTTTAGCCAAGCCATAACAGGTGCATTATCGTGTGTGCCGACATAACAAACGCAGTTAGGGGAGTATTTGTGAGGAAGATAATTGCTCGGCTCATTAGGGTCAAAGGCAAACTCAAGCACCTTCATACCGGGCAGCCCCGACTCCTTTAGCAGCTCATACACCTCCGGAGTGAGAAGCCCGAGATCCTCTGCGATAAAGCTTAAGTTTGAAAACCAGCTCGTGAGCCGCCCTACAAGGTCCATACTCGGTCCCTTAACCCAGTGACCTTCCTTTGCGGTTTTTGCGCCAAAGGGAACTGCCCAAAAGCTTTCAAAGCCGCGAAAATGATCAATTCTCACGATGTCGTACAGCTTTGACGCGCCGTCAATACGCCGTATCCACCAGCCGTAGCCGTCTCGGCGCATAGCCTCGTAGTCGTACAGGGGATTGCCCCAAAGCTGGCCGTCCTTACTGAAGCAGTCGGGGGGAACACCGGCAACCTCAACGGGAACATTGTTCTCATCAAGCAGGAAGCACTCCGGGCAAGACCAAACATCGGCAGAGTCCAGTGCAACATATATCGGCAGGTCACCGATTATTTTAATGCCTTTTTTCAGTGCATAGCCGTGCAATGCGTTCCACTGTCTGTAAAACAAAAATTGTATGTATTCAAACAGTGTGATATCCTCATGAAGAAGCTCGGCATATTCATCAACTGCTTTCGGCTGATGGAGTCTTATGTTCTCGTCGGGCCACTCAAACCACGCCTTCATGCCGAAATGCCGCTTGAGTGCCATAAATAGGGCATAGTCAAAAAGCCATGAGCGATTGTCACTTAAAAATCGTCCAAGCTCTGCACTGTCACGCTTAAAACCTCTGTCGGCGGCTTTTTTCAAAATTTCAAAGCGGTTTGCGTATATCTTTCCGTAATCGACCGAACTTGAATTACTTCCCCAGTCAATACCCTCAAGCTCCGAGGAAAGCAGCAAGCCGTCGTCGACGAGCATATCGAGGTCAATATAGTACGGGTTTCCGGCGTAGGTGGAAAAGCTCTGATACGGCGAATTACCGTAGCTTGTTGGGCCTACGGGCAGCATTTGCCACAGGCCTTGACCGGCAGAGGAAAGGAAATCTATAAAATCATATGCAGCCTTACCCAGAGTCCCAATGCCGTAGGGCGAGGGCAGGGAGGATATCGGCAGCAAAATGCCGCAGCTTCTTTTCATATTAAACTCCTTGAAAAACAAAAAACACGCATGAGCAGTACAATTATAGTACCGCCCTCAGCGTGCTTGTTGGTGCGGGTAACAGGGGTCGAACCTGCACGCCTCTCAGCACGAGAACCTAAATCTCGCATGTCTGCCAATTCCATCATACCCGCGTGTGAAGAACATAATAGCACAATCTCTAATTTATTGTCAATCAGGGATAAAAGTTTATTTAAAGCAGACAATTGACTTTTTTAAATAAGGCAATTATTATTACTTTGGAATTTTGAAATAAGAGTAAAGGAGAAAAACGATGATAGCCGCAGTGATCAATGCCATAGGAATAGCTATCGGAGGTACGATAGGAACGCTGTTTCGAGGCAAAATAAGCGATAGACTTGTAAATATCCTGATGACTGCAATGGGCCTTGTCGTTATTCTAATCGGCGTTCAGGGTGCGGTTGGCTCGGAGGACACGCTGTGCGTTGTGATAAGTCTTGCCCTCGGCGCAATAATCGGCGAATTGCTGCACATCGACCGCTTTCTTGACGGCATCGGCGACAAGGTGAAGAGTAAACTCAGCGGCAAAAAGTTTGCCGAGGGGCAGTTCTCCGAGGGGCTTATAACAGCCTCGGTGCTGTTCACCGTCGGCGCGATGGCTATACTCGGTTCTATCGAGGCAGGCATAAATAATAATTACAGCATACTTTTTACCAAGACCGTTATGGATACTATCAGTGCCATAGCCTTATCATCGGCACTTGGCATAGGAGTGATGTTTGCGCTCGTGCCCGTTTTCGTATGGGAGGGACTTCTCATCCTGCTCGCCGGAGTGGTATCGCCGATACTCGGGGCGGATGTTATAACCGAAATGTCCGCCGTCGGAGGTGCGATGTTTATAGGCATGGGCATCAACATGACCGGAATTGCCGACCGCAAGATAAATGTATCAAACCTGATTCCGGCTCTGGTCATTCCGATTATTTATATGCCGCTGTCATCGTGGCTCGGGGGCCTGTTTTAATGGCTAAGAAAAGATACACCGCTGCGGTCATAGCTGCCGGAACTCTCTGGGGCTTCATGGGCTTTTTCCGCAGGACGCTTGATACGATGGGGCTTTCAGCCTCCAACTGCATTGCGGTCAGATGTATTTTTGCGGCAATTCTGTTTGCAGTAACGATGCTTATTGCCGACCGTAAAGCATTTAAAATTAAACTGCGTGACGCATGGTGCTTTGTCGGCTGCGGAATCTTATCCCTGCTTGTATTCGGCATGTGCTACTTCAAGGCGATGGACTATATGAGCCTGTCAAACGCTGCTATTTTGCTCTACACAGCCCCGTGCTTTGTTATTCTCATTTCTGCGGTGTTGTTTAAGGAGAAGATTACGCCTAAAAAAATCGCAGCGATGCTAATAGCCTTTGCCGGCTGCTGCCTTGTTTCGGGCATCGGTACGGGAGACAAGATAAGCGCAATTGGTCTTGCACTGGGGCTTTGCTCCGGACTGTGCTATGCGCTGTACAGCATTTTCAGCCGTTTCGCCATTAACCGTGGTTATTCCACATTTACAATAAACTTCTATTCTTGCCTGCTTGCCGGTATCGGAGCAACTGCGGTTGGCGGCACGGATTATATTCCACTCATAAGCTCAACACCGTCATATTTGCTGTTTGCGGCCGCGACGGGCCTTGTGACCTGTTTTTTGCCATACCTTTTGTACACCTATGGTTTGATAGGCCTTGAAAACGGCAAGGCATCGATAATGGCGTCAATTGAGCCGGTGGTAGCAACGCTGTGCGGAGTTTTCATTTATAATGAGGGCTTGACCGTCATGAGCGCCGTCGGTATATTGCTTGTGCTTTCAGCTATCGTACTGCTGAATGTAAAATCAAAAACCGAACAAGCCAAATAAAAATGCACTGATAATTCAGTGCATTTTTTCATATATCGATTATTATTCTTTCATTTGTAAAAAGGTCGATGCTCATGATCTTGCCTTCAAGCACCGAGCCGCTGCCGCTGAGAAGCTTAACTGCTTCCGAGACCTGAACGGCTGCGCACATTGCAGGCATAAAGGAGAGAACATTTTCGCCGTGAGCCTCGGGAGCGGCTGGAATATCATCAAAAAATCCGCAGCCGGAGGTGAGAAGCCCGACCTGCACCTGCCATGCGCCGATTGCCCCGAAAAGCATTGGAATACCAAGTTCCGAGCACGCGGTATACAAAAGCTTTCTTGACTCGTAATTATCCAGCGCGTCAATAACAAGCTCGCTTTCTGCAATGACGGAGCGGACATTGTCCTCCGTAATGAACTCGTTTATATCTTTCACATTAACTTCTGGGGCAATGCTCAACGCGCGTTCTTTCACTGCCGAGGCCTTGCACTTTCCAATACTGTCCTTTGTGCATAGTATCTGACGGTTGAGGTTTGATTCGTCAAAGCGGTCACCGTCGACCACTGTGAGATTCTTTACCCCAAGCCTTATCAAAAACTCGGCTACATAGCCGCCGATACCGCCGCAGCCGACTATACAAACACGGCTGTTTTTTATTCTATCCCGTTCATCAATGCTCAGAGGGTTTATAAGATTCATTTGCTGCCACCGCCAGTTACACCATAGTTATAGCACCTACCGGACAGCGGTCGGCGCACATTCCGCAGCCCATGCACTTTGCGGTCTCCGCCAAGAACGCAAAGGTGTTGATATCGCCCTGGGCACGGGGCTTCGATATTGCAAGAGCAAATTCCGGACAGGTTTCAACGCATAGCATACAGCCGGTGCATCTGCCAAGGTCAATAGATGGCGATTTCCATTTGCTTTTCGGCAAATGCCTTGCCTGCTTTCCGGTGTTATCGATAACTGCGCCCTTTTCGCAGATATTTCCGCAGTGACCGCAGGAGACGCACAGATCGGTGTCGACCTCGCAGCGTATATGCTCGTTTTCTCTGTGAACGATTATCGCACCGGCGGAGCAATGTTTAGCACAAAGCTCGCAGTCGATACATTTCTCATTAAAGCTGTAAGTCATTTTTATCTCCTATACCCTTGAGATCATTTTTATCGCACCTACGGGGCAACGGTTTTTACACTTTTCGCAGCCGATGCACAGTCCGATGTCGGTGAGCCTTGCGTGGGTCGTGATATCTCTGCGATGAACAGATTCGGAAATCTCAAGCACATACATCGGACAGACTTCAACGCACATCCAGCAGCCGGTGCACAGAGCTGTGTTAATCTCGGGAATACCCCAATCCTCCCATGCGCATACCGTGGCCGGCACACCGTTGTCGTCATAAACGGCCTCATCACCGCAGAAATCCGCGCACAAGCCGCAGGATACGCATATATCCGGGTCAATGCTGTGAACCTCATGATGCCTACCGCTTATCGCCTGGGTAGGGCGAGCGGTCGTACAGGCGTCACAGCCCTGACATTTTTCTTTGTTAATACTGTACGGCATAGTCAGCCTCCCGCAACTGCCGGAACGAGATATAATACATCCCCGTCTTTCAGCTTTGCGTTGATTCCTACCTGCTTTCCGTTAAGGGAGAAGATGCAGCCCTTGAGATCCTTAATAGTCAATTCCGTTTCCGGGTCGCGTCTTTTGACCTCATCCATGATAAGAGGAAGCAGCTTTTTGATCGAGCTTATATCAAGCTCAAGCTCTTTTATTCCGCTGTCAAGCCGGAAGGTTCCGAATAGCTTTACTGAAACCATATTGACCTCCTTATGAAATAATCTTCATTTTACGCAGCTTCTTTTCCGTTGGAAGCCCGTTTTTGTCCCAGCCGCGTGCTTCGTAGTAGATTTTCTTCATTTCATCGAGCGGCACCTTAGTGGAGGGATCCTTGGGGTCCTGCGGAACATCCCTCAGCCGTTTCGGCAGAGTGTCGGATGCGGCGGAAACACCGAATTTTGCGTTGACCGCTCGCTCAACATTGTAGCTGCGCTCACCGGCTCTTATGAATTTTGCAAGATTTATCTTCATGCCGGTGACATATTTGATAGCCTTAGTGTGGGGTATAAGCCACAGATGGAAGGAGGCTATCTCGGTGAATTTGTTTATCATTCGCACAATAGGACCGGTAAAGGGAAGAATCTTGTTGACTATCATAGTCAAAATGCTGTTGGGTTTAGAAATGAGAAATCCGGGGAATACGGCGTAAGAAGTAAAAAGGCACTGTCCGCCGAGCGATACCGCCTCCATAATATCCTGCATTATCATACAGAGGTCTGCCTTGCCGTGCGGAGTCTGCGGGTCTGCGCGGAGACCGAGGTTTTCGAGAATGACAAGGTAGCCGCCGTTTAAGTGGCAGCCGCCTCGGTTCGATACGGCGTAGCCGAGACCCTGACCGACGGAGCGGCGCGGTTCGTAGGCGGCAAGCTCCAAGCCCTTGGAATGAATTGCAAAGTCCTCGCCGCCGTATTTTTGACTAAGCCAGCGCGAGCCGTTTGCAAGCTCAGCGCCGATTCCGCGGCGATACGCCATGTCGTCAAAAGCCTTTGAAATATTATCCGTCCTGCCAAATTCAAGACCGTTTTTCCACAGTCCCTTTTCGTTTGCCTCCATAGCCCACGCAAGTGTGCTGGAGGCAGAAATGGTGTCCATACCAAGCTCGTCAAGCTCATAGTTCCACTTGAGGATTTTTTCGAGATTGTCGTTTAGAATGCCGCCGCCGAGAAGACCGAGCGTTTCAAGCTCCGGACCCTTGACCTCCTTGCCGGAGACCTTGACCGTTCTGGCGCACTTTATGGGGCAGGACATACAGCCCTTGTTTACTATGTTGTAATCCTCGGCGAGCGTTTCGCCGCTTACCTTATCAAAATGCTCGTATTGACCGTATGTATAGTTTTTGGTGGATAGTATGCCTCGCATTTGCATGGGGCTTACAAGGCCGGCAGTACCCATTTTGGGAAGCTGATTGCCGGTGAGCGGATGCTTGCGCAGCGTTTGAGTCCATTTGAGGTTGTGCTTTGCGTTCTTTTTCGGGTTATGAATAGGCGTTTCGTGGTTTCCGGTAGCAACTATAGCTTTAAGCTTTTTCGAGCCAAAAACCGCGCCGACACCCGAGCGGCCTGCGGCACGCTCACCGCTTATGACAGCAGCAAAACTGACGAGGTTTTCGCCCGCGGGACCGATAGACACCATGCCGCACTTAACTCTGCAGCCACGTGATTCATTCATTCTGCGCTGAAGCTCCTCTTGCGCCTCTGTTACCTTCATGCCCCACAGCGTGCCGCATTCATGGAAAAAGAATTTGCTGTTTTTTATCTCTATCCAAGTGGGTTCTTTACACTTTCCGCGAATTATAAGTCCGTCGTATCCCGCCTTTTTCAGATAAAAGCCGAAATTGCCCCCGCAGTTTGAGGAGGTCGTTATGCCTGTGAGAGGCGAGAGGGTGGAGATATTAAAACGGTTTGAGCAGGGGGCACCGGAGCCGGTGAGCGGACCTGTGGTAATTACTATCAGATTTTCTTCCGAAAACGGCGTTTCCTTGCCGGTAAGGTTATCATAGAGTATTTTTGATGCCATACCCTTTCCGCCAATGTATTTTTCACGGTCTTCATCCGTCCACGGATAATCCGAAATCTCTTTGGTGCCAAGGTCGAGCATTACTACCTTGCCCATATATCCGGAGTATGTCGTCATATAATCTCCTCTCTTATAAAAAATATATGTACATTTTAATACAAATTGTTTGATAAGTGAAGAAAAAGTTTTCGTTTTGGGCGTTTTCATTAGATAAAAAATGTAAAACCGGCAAAAGAACCGAATTTTCGGCGCCGTAATTTATAAAAGACCGCAAGGGCGGTCTTTTATAAATGAAAATGATTTATTTTTTAAAGCTGTCCTTGAGCGCAACGGCACGGTTGAACACAAGCTGCTCGGGGGTGGAATCCTTGCTGTCGACGCAAAAATAACCCATGCGCAGGAACTGGAACTGTGCCGGAGCCTTTGCGTTTTCAAGCATTTTTTCAATTTTGCAGCCGTGGAGGATTTCAAGCGAATCGGGATTCATGCACTTGATGTAATCCTTGTCGGCAGAATCGGGGTCTTCATCGTTAAACAGGTTACTGTAAAGACGGACCTCTGCCTCGGCGCAGTTATTTGCGTCCACCCAATGTATGGTCGCGCCCTTGACCTTGCGGCCATCGGCAGGGTCGCCGCCGCGGCTTTCGGGGTCATAGGTGGCGAGAATCTCGGTGATATTGCCGTTTTCGTCCTTAACGCAGCCGGTGCAGGTGATGAGATACGCTCCCTTGAGCCTGCACTCCGGTCCGTTGGGATAAAGACGCTTGTACTTGGGAACGGGAACTTCGAGGAAATCATCAGCCTCAATGTATAGATTTTTCGAGAAGCTCACTTCACGGGCACCGGAATCGGGGTCGTTTGGATTGTTCTCGACGCTCAAAAGCTCGCTTTCGCCCTCGGGATAGTTGGTTATCGTGAGCTTAACAGGACGCAGAACGGCCATGGCGCGCTGTGCGTGTTCGTTCAGGTCGTCACGCAGGCAATGCTCGAGGAAGGAATACTCAATGGTGCTGGGGACCTTGTTGACGCCTATGCGTTCGCAGAAGCTGCGGATAGCGGTGGGGGTGTAACCCCTGCGGCGAAGTCCGCAAAGGGTCGGCATACGGGGATCGTCCCAACCGGAAACGATGCCCTCCTCAACAAGTCTTCTCAGCTTACGCTTGCTAAGAACGGTATAGTTGATTCCCAGTCGTGCAAATTCTATCTGACGGGGCTTTGACGGCACGGAAACATTGTTAATGACCCAATCGTAAAGCGGACGGTGGTCCTCGTACTCGAGCGAACACAGGGAGTGAGTGATTCCCTCAAGTGCATCCTGAATGGGGTGGGCAAAGTCGTACATCGGGAAGATGCACCATTTTGTACCCTGACGGTGATGCTCAATGTAGCGGATGCGATAGAGCACAGGGTCACGCATATTGAAGTTTCCGGAGGCAAGATCTATCTTTGCCCGAAGCGTGTACTTGCCCTCGGGAAACTCGCCGTTTTTCATGCGCTTGAACAGGTCAAGGCTTTCCTCAATGGGTCTGTCACGGTAGGGGCTGACGGCGGGACGGGTAGTGTCGCCGCGGTACTCCTTGAACTGGTCGGGGGTAAGCTCGCAGACATAGGCAAGACCCTTGTTTATAAGCTCAAGAGCATATTCATAGGTCTTTTCAAAATAATCCGAGCCATAGTAGAAGCGATCGCCCCAGTCAAAGCCGAGCCAGTGGATATCCTCCTGAATGGCATCGACATACTCGGTGTCCTCCTTGGCGGGATTGGTGTCATCCATACGCAGGTTGCACAGACCGCCGTATTTCTCGGCAGTGCCGAAGTCGATTATCAGCGCTTTGCAATGACCGATGTGCAGATAACCGTTGGGCTCGGGCGGAAATCTGGTGTGAACCTTCATGCCCTCGCAGCGGCCTCCCTCGGCAAGATCCTCATCTATAAAATTCTCAATAAAATTTTTGTTTATCTCATCCATCTTTATATGCTCCTGTAAAAAAATTCGCATATTGGAATTATAAACGATAATTGTAGTAATTACAACAAAAATGTGTTATAATAACTGCTAAAATTGAGAAAAAGAGGTGATGGACGCTATGGGAAGTAAATTTGACATTTTGATAGTAGGAGGCGGTCCGGCAGGTATCTCCGCTGCGCTGACTGCCTGCAATCGCGGTAAAAGCGTCGGAGTCATCGCAAATCCGCCGGAAACGAGCAAGCTCAATCTGGCAGAGTCGGTTACAAATTATCCCGGAATGGACGGAAGTGGCGCGCAGATACTCGAAAAAATGCGCGGTCAGTTAAGTGACAGCACTGCACAACTCATTCCCGGCAAAGCTCTCAGCGTGTTGCCCTTGGGCAAAAGTGTCGGCGTTGCGGTCGGAAACGATTTCTTTGAAGCCTCTGCCGTTATAATTGCCACCGGCATCAGCCGCAGACCGCTGTGCGAGGGCGAGACCAAATTCCTCGGCAGAGGAGTGAGCTATTGTGCCACCTGCGACGGAATGCTTTATAAAGGCAAAAAAGTCGCCGTTTTGGGCGACGGCGAGGAAGCAGAAAAGGACATTGCTTTTTTGAAAGAGATTGGCTGTGATGTCTCTGCGTTTTCCGGAAAGGGCAAAATCGAGATTTTGGGCGATATGAAGGCTGATACTCTTGTTGTCAACGGCGAGACGGTGAAAACCGACTGCATCTTTATCCTGAAGGAAACGCTTTCTGCGGAAAGCCTTGTAAACGGCATTGAAAGCGAAAGAGGCGTCATAAAAGCCGACCGTTCCGGCAAAACTAACCTCAACGGCATTTTTGCCGCCGGCGACTGCACCGGCGCACCGTATCAGCTTGCAAAGGCCGTGGGCGAGGGTAATATAGCGGCACTTGCTGCCTGTGACTACATTAGTAAATTAAACTGAAAAGGAGATAAATAACATGGCTGTAATGCATCTTACTAAGGACAATTTTGACTCCGTGACTTCATCGGGTCTTGTTTTGGTGGACTTCTGGGCAACATGGTGCGGCCCCTGCCGTATGCAGGCACCCATCCTCGACGAGCTTGATGAGCAGCTTGGCGACAAGGTCAAGATCTGCAAGCTCAATGTTGACGACGAGCCTGCAATTGCACAGCGTTTCGGCGTTTTCAGCATACCCACGCTTATGGTTTTCCGCAACGGAGATATGATAAGCAAGGAAGTCGGTGTTCACACTGTCGAGCAGCTTATGACTATGCTTGGATAATACTTAAAAAAATGATTGCATTTACCCTTGCACCCGTATATAATACGGGTGCAAAAGCATTTTGAAAAAAGGAGATAACTATGTCTGACTTTATTCTTAGCTGCTGCTCGACGGCAGATTTGTCAAAGGAACACTTTGACGAAAGAGATATTAAATATGTTTGCTTCCACTATTTTCTCAACGGCGAGGAGCATCTTGACGACCTCGGTCAGTCCATCGCTTTTGATGATTTCTACAAGATGATGGCTGACGGCGCCGAGACCAAGACCGCACAGGTCAATGTTGCAGAGTACATAGACCATTTCAGATCATATCTCGACGAGGGTAAGGACATCCTTCATGTCACCTTGTCCTCCGGCATTTCCGGCACAATAAACTCTGCCCGTACCGCAGCAAGCATGCTCAGCGCCGAGTATCCCGACAGAAAGATATACATAGTTGATTCACTCGG
>JAEDIN010000036.1 GCA_016292445.1 Oscillospiraceae bacterium
TACTGACGCAGTGCCTCCTTCTGTGCGCTGCTCATGTTCTTGGGAACTGCAACCTTTACGGTGACAAACTGGTCGCCGCGGCCGTTTGCGCGCAGGTACGGAACTCCCTTGCCCTTGAGCCGGAACACCGAGCCGGGCTGTGTGCCCTCGGGTATGTTCAGCTTTACCTTACCGTCAAGCGTGGGGACCTCTATCTCCGAGCCGAGCGCTGCCTGTGCAAAGGAAACCTCCTGCTCGAGCAGTATCGATGCGCCGTCACGCTCAAAGCGTGCATGAGGCTGCACCAGAACGGTGATGAGGAGATCTCCGGCAGGACCGCCGTTTATGCCGGCATTGCCCTGACCGCGCAGCGATATGGTCTGACCGTCGTCAATACCGGCAGGTACGCTGACCGTGACCTTATGCTGACGGCGGACGCTGCCGACGCCGCGGCAGCTCTTGCACGGAGTGTGGATTATCTTACCGCGACCCTTGCATTTGGGACACTGGCCGGTGGACTGCACCATGCCGAAGGGTGTGCGCTGGGTGGTCTTGACAGAGCCCGTGCCCTTACAATCGGGGCAGACCTCGGCGGTCGTGCCCTCGGCGCAGCCCGTGCCCTTACAATCGGGGCACTGCTCGACCTTGGCAACAAAGACCTCTTTCTTTACGCCGAAGGCCGCCTCCTCGAACTTGATGTTTACGGTGGCACGCAGATTATCGCCCTTGCGCGGTGCGTTGGGGTTTCTGCCACCGCCGCCAAAGCCGCCGAAGCCACTGAAGATATCGCCGAAGATATCGCCAAAACCACCGAAGCCCTCGAAGCCGCCGAAACCGCCACCGCCAAAGCCCTGATTGGGGTCAAATGCGGCATGGCCGAACTGGTCGTACTTTGCACGCTTATCGGAATCGCTCAGCACCTCATATGCCTCGTTTATCTCCTTAAAGCGAGCCTCGCACTCCTTGTCGCCGGGATGCAGGTCAGGGTGATTTTCCTTGGCAAGCTTTCTGTATGCTTTTTTAAGCTCATCCTCCGATGCGCCCTTACTGACGCCGAGGACCTCATAATAATCTCTTTTTTCTGCCATAAATCTACCTCAAATGTGGGCGTACCGGAGTACGCCCACATCTTAATTTGCGATAATTACTTGTTGTCATCATCGACTACGGTGTAGTCGGCATCGTAGTAATCCTGACCGTTGCCGCAGTCATTGCCGCAATTGGGGTCGCAGCCCTGTGCATTGGGGTCGAAGCCTGCGCCGCCCTGAGCAGCCTGAGCAGCCTCGTAGAGCTTGCCGAACACATCGGTCAGCTCCTTGGTGGCCTGCTTGATGCTCTCGGTGTCGGTGCCGGTGAGCGCGGTCTTAAGTGCCTGCAGCTTGGACTCGATCTCGCCCTTGACCTCAGCGGGAACCTTGTCGCCCATATCCTCGAGGGTCTTCTCGGTCTGGTATACGATCTGGTCGCCCTGGTTGCGGACATCGATCTCTTCCTTGCGCTTTGCATCCTCTGCCGCGAACATCTCAGCCTCCTTAACGGCCTTGTCGATGTCTTCCTTGGTCATGTTGGTCGAGGAGGTGATGGTGATGTGCTGCTCCTTGCCGGTGCCGAGGTCCTTAGCGGAAACATTTACTATACCGTTTGCGTCGATATCGAAGGTGACCTCAATCTGAGGAACACCGCGGCGTGCCGGTGCGATACCGTCAAGGTTGAAGCGGCCGAGGCTCTTGTTGTACTGAGCCATCTCACGCTCACCCTGAAGAACATTGATCTCAACTGCGGTCTGGTTATCTGCTGCGGTGGAGAAGATCTGGCTCTTCTTGGTGGGGATGGTGGTATTGCGCTCGATGAGCTTGGTGCATACGCCGCCGAGAGTCTCAATACCGAGGGACAGCGGGGTTACATCCAGAAGCAGAACGCCCTTTACATCGCCGGCGAGAACGCCGCCCTGAATTGCAGCGCCGATTGCGACACATTCATCGGGGTTGATGCCCTTGAAGCCTTCCTTGCCGGTGAGGGTCTTGACCATTTCCTGAACTGCGGGGATACGGGATGAACCGCCGACCATGAGAACCTTGGAAATGTCGCTTGCCGACAGTCCGGAGTCGGACAGAGCCTGCTTTACGGGACCCATGGTCTTCTCGACGAGGTGGTGGGTCAGCTCGTTGAACTTTGCACGGGTCAGAGTTACATCAAGGTGCTTGGGGCCGGTTGCGTCAGCAGTGATGTAAGGCAGGTTAATGTTGGAGGTGGTCACGCCGGACAGCTCGATCTTTGCCTTTTCCGCTGCCTCACGCAGACGCTGCATTGCGACCTTATCGCCGGACAGGTCGATGCCCTCTGCCTTCTTGAACTCATCAACAAGGTACTTGGTGATGCAGGCGTCAAAGTCATCGCCGCCGAGGCGGTTGTTGCCTGCGGTTGCCAGAACCTCGATAACACCGTCACCGATTTCGAGCACGGAGACATCGAAGGTGCCGCCGCCGAGGTCGTAGACCATGATCTTCTGGTCGGTTTCCTTATCCAGACCGTAAGCAAGTGCTGCTGCGGTAGGCTCGTTGATGATACGCTTTACATCGAGGCCTGCGATCTTGCCTGCGTCCTTTGTTGCCTGACGCTGTGCGTCGGTGAAGTATGCAGGAACGGTGATGACCGCTTCGGTGACGGTCTGGCCGAGGTAGCTCTCTGCATCTGCCTTCAGCTTCTGAAGGATCATTGCGGAGATCTCCTGCGGAGTGAAGTTTTTATTGTCAATAGTGACCTTGTGGGAGGTACCCATCTCACGCTTTATCGAGGAGATGGTGCGGTCGGGGTTAGTGATGGCCTGACGCTTTGCGACCTGGCCTACCATGCGCTCGCCTGTCTTTGCAAATGCTACGACTGACGGTGTGGTGCGTGAACCCTCTGCGTTTGCAATTACGACAGCCTCGCCGCCTTCCATAACGGCAACACAGCTGTTAGTTGTACCGAGGTCAATACCTATAATCTTTCCCATTGTTTTTTCCTCCTATTAAAAAGTGAAATTACTATACAAATTAAATCTATAAATCAGTTTGCAACCTTGACCATCGCAAAACGGATTATCTTGTCATTGAGCTTAAAGCCCTTTTGGAAAACCTCGACGACTTCGTTTTCGCCGAAGCTTTCGTCCTCAATATGCATCACCGCATTGTGGAGCGTGGGGTCAAATTTCTGACCGGCGGCCTCTATCTCGGTGACGCCCAGCTTCTCCATCGTGGTGTTAAACTGGGTCATTATCATCTCAACGCCCTTGCGGTAGGCTTCGTCCGCCGTTGCCTGCTTGAGCGCTCTTTCAAGATTATCATAAACCGGCAGGAACTTGAGCAGCGTATCGGCTTTGATGTCGTTATACAGCGACTCGCGCTCTTTCTGACTGCGCTTGCGGAAATTATCGTACTCGGCGGCAAGCCTGAGGTACTTTTCCTTTTCCTCGTTTATGAGCTTCTCTGCCGTTTCTCTTATTTCGGCTTCTTTTTTGGATTCCTTTTTGGCTTCCTTTTTAGGCTTCTTTTCCTTTGGGGTCTCCGCCTTGGCTTCTTCTTCGGTCTTTTCTTCCTTTAGCTCTTCTGCGGAAGTTTCTTTCTTCTCAGTGCTCATCTATAATGTCATCTCCCTTGATTATCAGTTTGTTGTGCATACCGGAGGGCGGTGCGGCACCGCCGCCGAGCCGCCTTGAAAGGCCTGCCGCAAGAAAGCTCAGCTTCGCGGCAACGGTTGAATAATCCATTCTTGTCGGTCCGACTACTCCGATAAGTCCCTTGGTGTTGTCGCCCATATCATAGCTTGCGATGACCACGCTGGAGTCCTTAAGCTCCTCGGCGACATTCTCGGGTCCTATCAGCACCCTTACCTCGGAATCGCCCTCAAGCATCTCCTCGGCAGGTCCGGAAAGCACATGGCCGCCCTCGGCAAGGTAATTCATGAGCTTGTGCGCCTTATCCGGGTCGCGGTACTCGGGCTGGCTGAGCAGTCGGTTCTCGCCGGTGACATATGTCTCGACCTCATGCTGGCTCGAAAGCGTTTCGATAACAAACGAGGCTATCACGGAGGTAAGCCCCATCGTATCGTCCGCCGCTCTCTCCGTTGAGGAGATGAGAATCGGCGTTATCCTGTCGTTTTTTATGTTGGTGAAATTCGCGTTAAACAAAGCCGAAAGCTTGTTTATCATGCCCTGATCCACCGAAACGGGCAGATGGACCAATTTATTCTTAACTGTATTGTTGCTCAGCATCACAACGATTATGAATGTGTTTGCATCAATATAGATAAGGTCGAAGCGCGTGATGACCGCCGGTGCGTAGGTCGCAAGGGCAAGTGCCGGATAATCGGTGAGCTGGGAGGCAATTTTGCCCACATCGCTCATCATGCTGTCGAGCTGGGTCATCTTGTCGTTGAGCCTGCGGTTGATTTCCTCGGTCTCCTCAAGAGAAAGCTTCTGCTTTTCCATCAGCTCGTTTACATACATCCTGTAACCGGCGGGAGTGGGGATTCTGCCTGCCGAGGTGTGTGGCTGCTCGAGGTAGCCCATCTCGGTAAGCTCTGCCAGCTCATTGCGTATCGTTGCCGAGGAGCAGCCGAGATCCGCAAGCTTCGCTATCGCCTTGCTTCCGACAGGCTCTGCCTTTTTGATGTACTCGTCAACAAGGGCGGCAAGTATTTTCTTTTTCCTCTCGCTGATGCCCATTACGCTTTTCCTTTTAGCACTCGATTTTTCGCTTTGCTGGCACTCTCTTTGTTCGAGTGCTAATATACCACTATTTTTTGCACTTGTCAAGGCTTTTATTCAAAAATTTGCGCAAATATTTATATAATTTTTATCGCGAAAGTTAAGACCTGTCCAATTGGACAGGTCTTAACTCAGCGTGTCAAAAAAGTCGCCGACTTTTTTGCACGCTTCAAAAACGCCACATTTTTCGTGAAAACCGCTTTTCACGAAAAATCTCGCTATGCTCGTCAAAAAGGCTGATAATTCAGCCGTTTTTGATGGCTGTTTATCCGATTTGAGCGGGCGAGATCTGCTGCTGCATTGCGTTTTTCTTCATGCCTTAGCTTTAAGCTGGTTCTTTGACAGTCTCAACCGGGAACACTCACAGTATTCTCGGTTTTTGTCATTTATCGTAGGTTCGCTCTGAAATTATGTACCGCGGTCTGCCCTTGGTTTCAAGGTATATCTTGCCGATATACTCGCCGATTATGCCGAGGCAGATAAGCTGCACCCCGCCGACAAAGCAGACTATGCAGGTGGTGCTCGCCCAGCCGGCGACCGTGTCGCCGCAAAGGGCGGAGATTATCGCCCAGATAACGCCGATGAAGCTTAAAAGCGCAACGAACACGCCGAAGCCGGTTATCAGCCTGAGCGGCTTAACGGAAAGGCTCGTTATGCCGTCTGCGGCAAGGGAGAGCATCTTGCTGAGAGGATATTTGCTTTTGCCTGCAAGCCGCTCGCATCTTGCGTATTCCACGCAGGTACTCTTAAAGCCCACCAGCGGCACCATGCCGCGCAGAAAGAGGTTTACCTCCTTGAAGCTTGCAAGCTCCCTGAGTACCCTCGAGGACACAAGCCGATAGTCGGCGTGATTATACACCACCTCGGCACCCATCGCCGACAGCAGCTTATAAAAGCCCTGCGCCGTTGTGCGCTTAAAAAAGCTGTCGGTCTCACGGGAGGAGCGAACTCCGTAAACGACCTCGCAGCCGCCGAGATACTCGGCGATCATCTTGTCCATAGCGTCAATGTCATCCTGCCCGTCGCAGTCGATGGAAATACTGATATCGCAGCGGTCCTTTGCCTCCATAAGCCCTGCCAGCAGCGCATTTTGATGACCGCGGTTGCGGCTCTGGCTAATGCCGATGAAATGCTCGTCCTCTGCGGCGAGCTTTGAAATTATGTCCCAAGTGCCGTCGGTCGAACCGTCGTTTACAAACATAACGCGGCTATCGCCGGATATAAGGCCGTCGGACATGAGCTGCTTCAGCTTGTTTAAAAACATCGGCGCCGTTATCGGCAGCACCTCCTGCTCGTTGTAGCAGGGGATAACGATGTAGAGAATTGGCTTTTCCACCGCTTACCTCCGTTTATCGCTCATTCAAGAGCGAATATCTCAAAGCTGCCTCTTGCGGTCATGCGCCCGGTGTCGTCAAAGACCGAGGCCTCGATGAGTACGATCGTTCTGCCTTTTTTGACTATACGACCCTCTGCACGCAGTTTTGTACCCCTTGAGGGGTGCAGAAAATTCATGTTGCTGCTCAAGGTCACACCCTTGTGTTCATCGCGGCTTACCAAAACGCCCGCCGCGACATCGCACAGCGAATACACAAAGCCGCCGTGCGCCATGCCCCACGGATTCATTGCCTCGTTGCGCAGTTCACCCTCAACGATGCAGTGCTCATCGTCAAAATCGACTATTTTTATGCCGTTATATTTATTGAAGCCGCTCCGCTCATTGGCTATATTCAAGTATTCTTCCTTATTCATATTCTGCCTCTGTAATATAAAATACAGTGACAGTATAGCCTAAGTTTCGCCTTTCGTCAAAATGATTTTTTCGCCGCTGAGTGCGGCGCAAACGCTGTCGCCCTTGCCGAGCCTGCCGTCAAGCAGCATCTCGGCGGCGTTGTCCTCGATGAGGCTTTGTATTGTGCGCCTTAGCGGTCTTGCGCCGAATTTCTCGTCATAGCCCTTTTCGGCGAGCGCGTCTATCACGCTGTCGGGCACGCTGAGGCGCATTCCCAGCTCGGCAAAGCGACCGGCAACGGTGCTGATCATGCGCTCGGTTATGCTGCGTATCTCCGACCTTGTCAAGCGGTGGAAAATAATCGTGTCGTCAATGCGGTTTAAAAATTCCGGCTTGAAGGTCTGCCGAAGCTCCTCGTTTACGCGCTCTTTAAGCTCCGTATCCGCCGACTGCCTGCCCTCAGACTGCGAAAAGCCGAGTCTGCGCCTGCCGTCGGTCATCGCCTTTGCACCGATGTTCGAGGTCATTACGATTATCGTGTTGCGAAAATCAATCCTTCTGCCGCCGGAGTCGGTGAGATGTCCGTCGTCCATGATTTGCAGCAGTATGCCCCACACATCCTCGTGCGCCTTTTCGATTTCGTCAAACAGCACCACCGACCACGGTCTGCGGCGCACCTTTTCGGTGAGCTGACCGCCGTCCTCGTAGCCGATGTAGCCCGGGGGAGAGCCGATGAGCTTGCTCACGGCGTGCTTTTCCATGTATTCGGACATATCGAGCCGTATCATGGCATCGGATTCGCCGTAGACGGCCTCTGCCAGCGCGCGGCAAAGCTCTGTTTTACCCACGCCGGTAGGACCCAGGAATAAAAAGCTGCCTATCGGTCTGTTGGGGTCTGATAACCCCACTCTGCCGCGGCGAATTGCCCTCGCAACCGCAGATACAGCCTCACTCTGACCGATAACGCGGCGGTGCAGTATGCTCTCCATGTCGCGCAGCCGACGGCTTTCGTCGGAGTTGAGATTTGTCACGGGAATTCCCGTCCACAGCGAAACGATGTCGGCAATGTCCTCCGCAGTCACAAGACTTCCGCGGTTTACTCTTATATGAGCTGCCGCCTCGTCAACAAGGTCTATTGCCTTGTCCGGCAAAAAGCGGTCGTTTATATAGCGCACGGATAAATCCACCGCAGCGGTCAGCGCAGGGTCGGAGATCTTAACGCAGTGGTGCTTTTCAAGGCTTGCCCGCACGCTTTTGAGCATCTCCAGCGTGCGCTCGCGGTCAGGCTCGGTGACCTTGACGGGCTGGAAGCGGCGCTCCAGGGCGGCATCCTTTTCAATGTGGCGGCGGTACTCCTCGGGGGTCGTTGCGCCGATTATCTGCACCTCGCCTCTGCCGAGGGCAGGCTTCAGAATATTCGCCGCATCGATTGCGCCCTCTGCCGAGCCTGCGCCGATTATGGTGTGAAGCTCGTCTATAAACAGGATAACATCACCGGCTTTTTTGACATCCTTGAGTATAGCTTTGACGCGCTCCTCAAAATCACCGCGGTATTTCGTGCCTGCAAGAAGTGCCGGCATATCCAGCGACACAAGCCGCTTGCCTGCCATGCTCTCGGGAGCACTGCCGCCGGCTATATACAGGGCAATGCCCTCTGCCACCGCCGTCTTGCCCACACCCGGCTCGCCTATCAAAACAGGGTTGTTCTTCGTGCGCCGTGAGAGAATCTGCACGCTGCGCCGTATCTCCTCGCTGCGGCCTATGACCGGCTCGATGCCGCCTGCCGCGGCAAGCTGCGTCAAGTCGCGGCTGTATTGGTCGAGCACCCTTGTTTCGCTGTGACGGATGCTCGTCTTCGGACTGCTCTGCGGCTGTTTGGAGCGCTGTGAGCCTGCTCCGAACACCGCCATGATGTCCGTGTATATTTCATTTAGGTCAAAGCCTGCGGTTACAAGTGCCGCCGCACCGCCGCAATCCGGCTGGCGGAGAATGCCGAGCAAAATATGCTCCGTGCCCACATAACCGTGGCCGAGCTTTGACGCATCGCCTGCCGCCTTCTCGATGGCGGACCATGCGTGCTTGGTAAGCCCCTGCGCAGGCACGCCCGGTGCGCCGAGACCTGCCGTACTTGAAATAATTTCGCGCAGCTTGCGTTCGGATACTCCGCGCTCACGCAGTATTCTTGCGCCGAGGCCGGCACCCTCGTGCACTATGCCGAGCAGGAGGTGCTCCGTGCCCACATAGCTGTGACCGAGGCTGAACGCCGCGAGCCTTGCCTGCTCAATGGCCGACTCCGCTTTTTCCGTAAATTTCTCGTTATTCTTCAAGGCAATATTCCTCCTTGCTGAATTGTAATCCAAATTGTGCGCCGAAACTGCCGAAAACAAGCAGCCGCATACGGGATTATTGCCAAAAAGCGAAAGAAATAAATGCAAAGTGAAAAATTACATTTGCATTTTCGTATTTCTGTGGTACAATGCAGATTGCAAGTTAGTTGCTTGAGAATAAAATGGAGGTATTTATAATGGCTTTTGTTATTACTGAAGAGTGCCTGTCCTGCGGTTCCTGCGCAGAGCAGTGCCCTGCCGAAGCAATCTTTGAGGGCGAGTCTCATTTCGAGATCAACCCCGAGAAGTGCCTGTCCTGCGGTTCCTGCAAGGCTCAGTGCCCCGCAAAGGCAATTGTTGAGGTCGAGGAAGAGTAATTTTTCTCATAAAAAATCTGCGATTTGCTGCGGCTCATCGCAGATTTTTTTATTTTCAATAGCGAACGAACGCTTCATCTTATCGGCACTACCATAACCCGGTTCGCAAGATAACCGTAGAGTTAAAATTTCCCCTATCTTATCGGTGCAGAGAAAAAGAGCGGTGTCCCGGTTCGTTACTCTCAGCTAGAGTTGAGATTGTCCCTATCTAATTGCCGTACTGCAAGATAGCAGCAGCTATGCCAAGCAGCAGGTACTAAAACCTTAGTCGGCGCACCGACCAATGCTGTGCAGTCCGTTAGAAGAGCGCACCGATTCTCCGTGCAAGATTCCAAAGGGCGGCTAAGCCCTTTGGTCGCGTTTCTTTTGCAACTTTTCTTTGGCGAAACAAAGAAAAGTTTGAAATATGATAGAATAATCAGATTTATCGAGAGCTGCTTATGAATGATTTTGTAAAGCTCTGGGACGGCGGACCGCTGTTTTGCCAGTCGGAGCATTTTAAGCTCGGCACGGATTCCGTTCTGCTTGCCGATTTCGTGAATATAGGCTCAAGGCAGCGGGGGATAGATCTCGGCTGCGGCTCGGGTGTTCTGCCGCTGCTGCTTTTGTCAAAAAGCGAGCGCCTGCACATGACGGGACTTGAGATAAACCCCGAGGCGGCGAAAACCGCCGAGGCAAACCTTGAGGCAAACAAGCTGGCCGAGCGCGGCAGCATCGTCACCGGCGATATCCGCTTGTGTAAGGAGCTGTTTAAATCCGGCGAATTTGACCTCGTGGTCGCAAATCCGCCGTATTTTGCCGAGGGCAGCGGAAAGCAAAGCACCGACGAGGCGAAGGCTGCGGCAAGGACGGAAACCCTGTGCACGCTCGGGGAGGTTTGCCGTGCAGCGGCGTATCTGTGCCGCACGGGTGGAGTTTTCTGCCTTGTACACAGAGCCGAGCGGCTTTGCGATGTGCTGTGCCTTCTGAGAGAATCCGGTCTTGAGCCGAAGCGGCTGCGCACGGTCGCGCACGATGCAAGCAAAGAGCCGTCGCTAATTCTCGTGGAAGCGCGTAGAGGCGGCAGCTCCGGGATGAAGCTTTTACCGCCGCTTTTTATCAGAAACCCCGACGGCAGCGAAACGCAGGAGATACTGAAAATATACCACAGGGAGGGCAAGCCATGAGCGGAAAACTGTATCTTGTCGGAACGCCGATAGGCAATCTCGGCGATTTTTCGCCACGCGCGACAGAAACCCTCGAGCAGGTCGATTTTATCGCCGCCGAGGATACAAGAGTAACGCTGAAGCTTCTGAATCATTTCGATATTCGCAAGCCCATGGTCAGCTATTTTGAGCACAATAAATATGCCTCGGGCGCAAAAATATTCGAGCGCATCGCCGCCGGCGAGAGCTGCGCGCTTGTCACCGATGCCGGAATGCCGGCGATATCCGACCCCGGCGAGGATATCGTTCGTATGTGCGCGGAAAACGGCGTTGAGGTCGTGACCGTACCGGGGCCGTCGGCACTGATATCGGCAATTGCGCTGTCGGCGCTTCCGACGGGCAGATTTTGCTTCGAGGGCTTTCTTTCGACGGCAAACAAAAGCCGCCGCGAGCATCTGGAGAGCCTTAAAAACGAGCGCCGCACAATGATTTTTTACGAAGCGCCGCACAAGCTTCTGCGCACCCTTGAGGATATGAAGAACTGCTTCGGTGCGGACCGCAAAATATCGCTGTGCCGCGAGCTTACAAAGCTGCACGAGCAGACCCTGCGCACAACGCTCGGCGGCGCGCTCGAGCATTTCACGCAGACACCGCCTAAGGGCGAGTTTGTGCTGGTGATAGACGGAGCTTCCGAGGCGGAAAACGAATTTGACATGCAAGACGCGCTCGAGCTTGTCGATAAGTACAGAGCCGAAGGACTAAGCCACAAGGCAGCATGCAAGAAGGCCGCAGCGGACACGGGCTTTTCGGCAAACGAGCTTTACGACGCATCACTTAATAAATAAAAAAACCGCTGACTTTATGAGCGTTGAGATAAGAAAACAAGCAAAAATCCAGTAAAATCAACGCTTTTAAGGGCAGTGGGCAAACAGGTTAGCTCAAAAATTGAATAACCAAGCGACAAAAGGGATGTTACCGCAAGGCAGCATCCCTTTTCGCATACCCCAACGCCGCAGATTTTGAAAGAAGTCTGCGGCGTTTTTTTCTGTCCAAATCCAGAAAGGAGGCGCAGCCGGAATGTACTTTATGAGCGGTAAAAGCCGCGCATTTGAAATGCTCATGCAGGGCAAGCCCGGATTTGACCGGTACGAGAACGGCTGCACCGAGCATGAGGACTGTAACACCTGCCACTTCTACCGTCCGCACTGGAAATATCGGTTTTGTGTATATGCCGAGTGTCCGTATGAACCGGGCAGACTGACCGCAATCCGGCGCAGCTCGCAGGTAGGTGCTTTTAGGTCACAATAATCCAGCTTTATCACATAGCCGTCAATCAGCATTTTCCGGGCATAGACGGAGAAGCAGCGCGTCCCCATCTGCTGCATTTTCTTCTC